>JALOTS010000072.1 GCA_025457785.1 Pontiellaceae bacterium
TCCCGGCCTGCTTCGTCGCCTGTTTTTACGGCAAGGTAATAGACGGTATCCGGTTTCAGATGGTTCAGCTCGGCGTGGTGATAAAACAGGACGGGATTTTCCGGGGCGGACGGAACGGCATCTTTGTTTCCCGGAATATAGGGTCCGGTCCGTTTTACGGGAGCGTCAAATGCGTAGCCGGTTGCCGGGTTTGTGCGTGAAACGGTATCATACATCAGCACGGAATTTTCGTCCGCAGCAATGGTATCCCAGACTATGACGGCTTCTGTCCGGGCATCTCCCGACCATACCACGCGCACGTTTTGGGCAGAATCTTCGGTCCATACACAAAATCCTGAAAACAGAGTTAAGCAGAGGAAGGTCAGTAATTTTTTTGGGGAGTTCATCGGTTAAGTATTGATGCCGGTCAGGCTGTTGGCAAGGCGTAATTTTAAATACACGGTTTAAAAACGCCGGTCTTGCCGCAGGCCGTTCTTTTTGAAACCATCCATTTCTATGTTTGGAAAAGGTAAAAGCGCAGCGAAACAGGAAGTTCGGAAATTCCGCACCGTCGGAATTCCCCGCGCACTGGTTTATTACCTTTATCCCGCTCTTTGGGAAACCTTTCTCCGTGAGCTGGGGCTGACGGTGGTGGTTTCTTCTCCGACTTCGCGCAAAACCGTTGAGCATGCCGGGTTGATTTCGGAAACCGAGCACTGTCTGCCGGTTAAGCTGTCTGATGCCCATTTGGCGGAACTGTCCGGCAAGGTGGACGCGGTTTTTGTTCCGCGCATTCTTTCGACGCTTCGCGGTCATATTGCCTGTCCAAAGCTTGGAGCGTTGCCTGACTGCGCCCGTGCGCAGTTTTCTGATGATTTCAACGTGATCAGCGTGGAGATCAACGAAGCCCGGATTCCGCTGGAAGCGTCAATGGCGGAGCTGGGAAAACGGCTGTGCGCGAAGGTGACAGATATTCAGCGGGCTGCGGAACGTGCGCTGTCTGCGATGCGCACTGCACAAACCGAATCGAAACCGCTGATCCGGCCCGCCGGTGCGCTTTATTTTCTGGTGATCGGCCATCCCTATAATTTGCACGACGCCTTTTTGTCCGGCCCGGTTTTCCAAAAGCTGGAAACTCTGGGCGTTTGCGCCGAGCCGGTTTCATTTTCCTGCCGCGAGGCGGTTCCGGAGCCGGTTAAGTGGGATACCTGCAGTATCATTTACGACCGCTTGCGCCGGCTCGATCCGCAGGAGTGGCACGGCGTGATTCATCTCAGTTCGTTCAACTGCGGGTGCGATTCGATCGTCAGCACGCTCTATCACGATGTGCTGCGCGAAAAGAAAATTCCCCTGATGACGCTGGTGCTGGACGAGCACGCGGGGCAGGCCGGAGTTGACACTCGGCTGGAAGCATTTGTCGATTCAATTAAGGAACAGCATGAACATGCCGCAACTCGCCATTGAACCGTGGGGAAACTATTCCCTCGCGCTGGCGGCCTCGGTTGAGTGTCTGCATGTTCGCCCGTGGACGCATACCTGCACTACGCCGGAGATTCTCAAGCTGGGCGTTGAAGCGTCGCCGGAGTTCAGTTGTCTTTCGTTCAAGGTTACGACGGGACATTTTATCAAGGCCGCCATGGAAGGGGTGGAGTACGGCGTGATGGTCAACAGTCAAGGAACCTGCCGCTTGCGTTATTACCGCATGCTCCAGCAAAAACTGCTTAAAGAACGCGGCTTCAACCTGTTTATTTTCGGGCTCGGTTACGACGGAATTAAACCGCCGCTGATCCGCCATTTTGATCCGACGATGAATGACTTTCTGCGCTGCTGTTTCCGCGCCCGGCTGAAGGTTCTCACCATCGACGAGCTGGAAACCGCCGCCTGGACGCGGCGGGCGGTTGAACAGAGGCCGGGCGATACGACGCGGGTGATGAACACCGCCTTGCGCGACCTCGATCAGGCCCGTACGGTGCCGGAAATCGCCGCGTTCAGAAAAACCATACCGGCCCGGTTTAATCAGATTCCGGTTCATGCGGACCGCCGTCCGCTGAAGGTTGCGCTGCTGGGCGAGGCGACGATTCTGCGCAACAGTTTTCTAAATCAGAATATTGAAGAGGTGCTGGGCGGACTCGGAGTGGAGGTGCGCAACTTTTTTCTCCTCGGTGAAGAAATGCGCAACATTTTCAATATCGGCCTCTGGAGCAAAAACGGGCGGAGCGCTTTGCGAAGACTGGCGAAACCCTATCTGGGAACGCCGGTCGGCGGACACGCGCTGACATCGGTTGCGCATACGGTTCGCTGCGCGCAGGAAGGCTGGGACGGCGTAATTCACGTCTCGCCCGCCGGGTGTATGCCGGAAATCAGCGTCCGGCCTGTGCTGCGTAAAATCAGTCAGGACATGGATATTCCGGTTTATGAATGTTCGTTTGATGAGCACACCAGTCAGGTCGGAATGATCACGCGTCTCGAAGCGTTTGTGGACGTGCTGACCGGACGGAGAAGGAAAAAAGGATTATGAAAACTGCGGGTTATCTCGGGCTGGATGTCGGCTCGATCAGTACCAATCTGGTGATAGTGGATGCAGCGGGAACTGTGCTGCACGAAACCTACCGGCGGGTCGGCGGAAGTCCGATTGCCTCGGTTCAAAGCGCGTTGCTGGATGCTCAGGCCGTTCTGGGTGAATCGGTACAGATCGCCGGAGTCTGCACGACGGGCAGCGGACGCAATCTGATCGGCGCGGTGGTCGGCGCGGACGTGGTCAAAAACGAAATCAGCGCGCATGCTCATGCGGCGATTCACCTGCATCCGGAGGTTCAGACCATTTTTGAAATCGGCGGGCAGGACAGCAAGGTCACGCTGGTGCGCGACGGCGTAGTCGTGGACTTTGCCATGAACCTCGTTTGCGCCGCCGGAACCGGCAGTTTTCTCGATTCGCAGGCGATTCGTCTGGGCATTACGATTCCCGACCTGAGCGAAAGGGCCGCGCAATCGACTGCGCCCACCAGTATTGCCGGACGCTGTACCGTTTTTGCCGAGTCCGACATGATTCATAAACAGCAGACCGGTCACCGGCAGGAAGACATTCTGATGGGGCTGTGCCACGCCATGGTGCGCAATTTTTTAAGCAACGTCTGCGCGGGGAAAGAAATCCTTGCGCCGGTTGTTTTACAAGGCGGTGTCAGCGCCAATCTCGGCATCCGGCGGGCCTTCAGCGAAATTCTGAAAATTGACCCGATCATCCCGAAACACAACATGGTCATGGGCGCATACGGCGCCGCGCTGATTGCGTCCAAAGCCGGAATCAGACAAACGATCTTTCGCGGTTACGACCTTTGCCTGCGCGCCATTTTCACCCAAAGCTTCGGCTGCACCGACTGCCCGAACCTGTGCGAAATCGTGGAAATCGTCGATGCAGGCCGGTTAATCAGCCGCAGCGGCGGGCGCTGCCGCAAGTGGGAAGGGGACACGACTCCTTCCAAAGAGAAAATAGAATCAAAATAATTAAGGACAAAATAATTCTTATTTGTGAACCCAACGCTTTCTATCCCATTATTTTGACCCAAATTATTTTGATTTAAATATTCATAGCTTAGTTTCTCTCCGTCAATATGTTGTGTAAAGACGTATAAAAAAACAGGAAGTGGATGGATAGCAGTACGGAGCCTAATGAAACGGGAGATGATTTTTGAAATACCTGAGACAGCGGACGGAACGGCGGTGGCCGATTTCCTCGCCGCACGGTTTCCCTATCACGACCGGGCCGGCTGGTGCGGACGTATCGCCGACGGGCAGGTCGCCATCAACGGTCAGGTGTGTGCTTCCGGCCTTTTGTTGCGAACCGGCGACCGGCTGACCTGTAAACCGTCCGGCAATCCGGAGCCGCCGGTTGATTTCACTGTGGAGATTGTTTCGGATGATGACGATCTGCTGCTCGTTAATAAAAGCGGCAACCTGCCGTGTCATCCGGGCGGACGTTATTTCAACCATACGCTTTGGGCCTGGCTCAAAAAGGAACGGGGTCTGCACGGCTTCACATTGGTCAACCGCATCGACCGCGAGACTTCCGGATTGGTTGTTATCGCGAAAAATTTTGCGGCCTCTGAAAACTGTCGAAAACAGTTTTCCGGACGCAAGGTTGTCAAACGCTACCAAATGCTGGTGGAATCGTCCTGCTTTCCGGTCGAACTGACTGCGGCGGGCTGGTTAACGAATGACACTGAATCCGTTATTCGCAAAAAACGCCGGTTTGTTCCGGGCGGATCGCCGGACGTACCGCCGTCAACCGATACCGAATGGGCGGAAACCCGTTTCCGTTTGATTCGGCAGTGTAACGGGATTGCTTTGGTCGAAGCCGAGCCATATACCGGGCGTCTTCATCAGATCCGCGCTACACTGCTGGCGTACGGGTTCCCGATTGTCGGCGATAAACTGTACGGGGTCGATGAAACCCTCTTTCTCCGCTTTTGCAAAGACGAACTGACGGACGCAGACCGTACGCGTCTGCGTATGGGACGGCAGGCGCTTCATGCCGCCGGACTCAGCTTCCGCCATCCGAAGTTTGGAAAACCGGTCACGATCTATCTCGATCTTCCCGATGATATGCAGCAATTGCTTCGGTTCCATTCTTAGACCCTTCGCCCGAAGATTTCATCATTTTTCCGCAGTCCGAAAGCGACGCGACCGATACGTTCCGAAGCGACGCGCGGAGAATAAACCGCAGCGTTTTTTTTGCGCGAATATGACAATCTCAATCGTTTTAGAATTGCGATTTTATTTTTCAACAATTGGCTTGTTTCAAAAAAACATTTCATTATCTTCCCCCGCTTCTTCACGCGAATCGGTCACGTGAACGTTATGAAATGAAGAGATAAGGAAATAAGATGAATAAATATGGGACAGCAAAATGGCTGAAGAAAAACTTTTTTACACAAGGCGCCTGCTTCGCAGTCCGGTCAGTGTTACTGTATCTTTTGATTGCTTCGTCGGCAACGGCTGCGCCGTTCGCGAAACAGATACAATTTACGCAACCGGATGGTACGGTTATTGAGTTGTGGGGCGAGGGGGATGATTTTCACGCTGTTTTTGAAACTCTGGATGGTTATACCGTCGTTTTCGATCCTGCTGTAAAAACTTATTTTTATGCGACGCTGTCGGCGGATGGAAATACTCTGAAGGCTGCGAATCTGAAGGTGGGGAAGGGCTCTCCGGCTTCGCTGGGCTTGCGCAGGCATTTACGCATGAGCGCCAAGGCTAAAAAAGATCAAGTTGCGGCCAGGCATAAAAAATGGGACGAGGCGATGGGGGTTTCCAGACGCTGGAACGAACTGAAGGCGGCACGTCAAAGCGCATACTCATCCGGTACAAATGGATGCGCTGCGGTTTCGCCGGGCGGGACCGCAACGGCGCTGCCGGCGTTTGCGACCACCGGTACAAAGGTGGGCCTGTGCCTGTTAATTGATTTTGATAATGATCCCGCCACGATTCCGCAGGCAGAAATCGTCAACTTTTGCAACGGAGATAATTACACAGGGTTTGGAAACAACGGATCGGTCAAAAAATATTTTAAGGATAACTCCGATAACAAACTGACCTATTCGAATGTGGTGACGGTTTACATCCGGATTCCAAATTCTCTGCATCCCAAAAGCTGGTACGACGACCCGTCCAAGAATTGTATTAGTCAGGGTCCATTGCTTATTCGCGATGCGATTGCGATTATGACGAACCTGCCGAACTACAAAACCGCAATTCTGCCAAGCTTCAACAGCCTGACTATGAATGGTGATTATGTTGCCGCGCTCAATGTATTCTACGCGGGCAACAACAGTGGTGCATGGACTTATGGGCTCTGGCCGCATGCTTCCTGGCTGTCCGGTCAAATTGAGCTGTCACCCGGCGGCAAGAAGCTGGATGCGTATCAGATTACCAACATCGGGGCATCACTGGAACTGGGCACGTTCTGTCATGAAAACGGGCATATGCTTATGGGCTTTCCGGATATCTACGATTACGGTTATGATTCCGTCGGCGGGGCCGGACAGTTTTGTTTAATGGATTACGGCGGTTACGGGGTGAATCCGGTAGAGATTTGCGCCTATCTGAAATGGATTGCGGGCTGGGCGACTACTATTGAGCTGGCGGACACTTCGAATCTTACGGCAACTCTGACGGCATCTACGAACCGGTTTTATCGATATGCGAAACCTGGAGTTCCTACGGAATATTTTTTGTTTGAAAACCGGCAGAAGACGGGACGTGACAGCGATCTGCCCGCCTCTGGTATCGCAATTTGGCATATTGACGAGCGCGGTGATCACAACAACCAGAGTTTACTGGCGAATACGAATCACGAAAATTACGAAGTGACCCTTGTGCAGGCCGATAATCAGTGGCATTTTCAGAGCTATGCAAACTCGGGAGATGCGGAGGATCTGTATTATTCAGGGAATGCCGCCCCGGCTTACACCGGCCAGTTTTCCGATTTAACTTCGCCGAATGCCCGCTGGTGGGATGGATCGCTTTCGCATATCAATGTCGGCAATTTCGGCGCCAGCGGAAATACGATGACCTTCTCCGTTCGTCCAAAAGCCGCCTTTGTAACGCCTGACGATGAGTTCGTCACGTCCGGATTTCAGGGCGGTTCTTTCACTCCCTCGAACAAGGTATATACGGTGACTGCGGGAGGATCAGGTTTTAGCTGGTCCGTCAACTGCCTGTCCGATTGGGTGAACATCGCGCCACGCAGCGGAACGCTCGCTGCCGGTGCAATGGCCAACGTGGTTGTATCGATCAAAACAAATGCCGGCAGCCTGAGTGTCGGTGCTCACCGTGCAATCGTTTCCTTCACCAATTCGAGCGGTGCATTTCAAAACGTTGAAGTGAATCTGACGGTCAAAAGCTGTATCTATACGACCAATGCCGACAATACGCTCACGGTTTCGGGGTTTGTCGGTTCTGACGGGTATGTAATCATTCCTGACACGATCAATGGACGGCGTGTCACCTGCATTGGCAACAATGCGTTTGCACAGAATGGGTTAACCGGCATCACGATCGGCAATAACGTCACGAATATCATGGACAGTGCGTTTTTTGGAAGCGGATTGACTAACGTCACGATCCCCGCCAGCGTCGCTGTGATCGGATCCTCTGCGTTCGAACAATGCGCCAGCCTGACCGGTGTCACAATCCTCAACGGTGTTAAATCTATCGAAGGCTGGGCATTTCGGGATTGCTCCGGCTTGACCACGATCACGATTCCCAACAGTGTCACCAACATCGGAGCCCTTGCTTTTTATGCATGCCCCGGGTTAACCAGCGTCACGCTTCCCAATAGCATCAAAAACCTGCAAACTTGCGTTTTCTATTATTGTCCCGGCCTGACATCCATCACAATTCCTGCCAGCGTAACGAATATCGAGGATTACGCATTTGCTCAATGCTCCGGATTAAGAGAGCTTTATTTTCAGGGCAATGCTCCTGTTCCAGCCGGTTTGGCATTTTACAATTGCACGAATCTGGTCATGTATTATGTCCCGGGTACAACAGGCTGGGGATCTGCCTTTGGCGGCTGGCCGGTTGCCGTGTGGAATCAGACCAATCTGGTTCTGAATCCTTCGTTCGAAGCGGGCGGAACGGCCCCGGCATCCTGGACCCGCGGCGGCTCGGCTGTCGGCTCGGGCGCGTCCGCTCAAAACGGCACCAACTCTCTGCGCATCGCAACGTCCGGCGTAAATGGTCCGACTACGCAAACCATCGCCATTCAGTCCGGTAAAACCTATGACATCAGCGTCTGGATTAATGCGGCGGGCTTGACGGCAGGCCCTGCCATCTTCGATACAGGTGATAAGTATGACGGAGCCGGTCAGGGCCAATTCCTGATCACTGCTGCCAATGGCGGCTGGACCAAATACTCAGGCCGCTTCACGGCGACCAACACCTCCGTGACCTTGAGAATGTTCACCGAGAGCGGCTTCCGCGGAACCGTCTATTTCGATAACGTTGTACTGGCTCCGTCGATCCAATTGCCGAGTCCCTGGCAGGCCAGGGATATTTCAACCGTTGGAAAATCCGGCGGTACGACCTATAACAGCGGTACATACACCTTAATGGGTGCCGGCAAGCGGGTCGGTGACATTTCGGATTCGTTCCACTATGTGCATCAGGTCTCCAGCGGGGACTGCGATATCAAAGTGAAAGTGCTGACCCTGACGAACACCGCCTCGGCGGCGAAGTCCGGCGTGGCGATCCGCGAAACGCTCAACGGCAACGCGCGGGCCGCCGGTGTCTGGGTGACTCCTACCAATGGCATCATTTTCACCGCCCGCACCGCCACCGGCGGCACGACCACCAACAAGGTCTCGACCGGCAAGAAAGCGCCTTACTGGGTGCGTCTCACGCGGACCGGAAACACCTTTAAAGCCTATTACGGCACAACCGGAACGAACTGGACGCAGCTCGGCGCAAGCACCACGATCAGC
>JALOTS010000073.1 GCA_025457785.1 Pontiellaceae bacterium
TTTTTCTGCGGCACAGGAGTTCCAGACGAAATTGAATGATTTGTCGGCGAAATACACCTATGAGACCGGGCGGTTTTATGAACGGATTCCCCGGCCCGCGAAAAATGAATCCGCCGACATATATTATCAGAAGACTCTGGACCGTTACGGAGGAACGGTGTATGCCGAAAAAGCCGCCGCCCGGCAGCGCAAGCTTCTTCCGCTTATTGCCGCGACAAAGGGGATTCGTTCCACCGAGGATATTTTTAACGAGCTGATCGGCAAAAAAAAAAATGACTCCGCTTCCGCCGGAGAGGTGAAAAGTGACGCAGAGTTCGGCGGTGAACGGGTTATGCACAAACCGCTGCCTGCCCGGATCAGCACGGATGACGAAGCTTTTGAAATCACTGCGGACCGCATGGAATATGCCGATGATCTGCTGATCTGCGAAGGAAACGTGGCGGTTCAGCAGAAGAGCACCAGCGTACAGGCTGACCGGGTGGCTGTGAATTCAAAAACCGGCGACGTCGAGGCGAAAGGGAATATCCTGCTGATTCGCGACGGAGGCAGTTGGGAAGGTCAGAGGCTGACCTATAATTACAAAACGCATGAAGGTGTTTTCGGCGAATCCTTCATGTATTTTGAGCCGGTCTATATCACCGCCGGCAGTACGGAACGCATTTCAACCAATGAATTCCTGATGCGCGATGCCACGATGACCACCTGTGCCGGCGATAATCCGGTCGTTTATGCCAGAGCAAAGGAAATCCGGGTTGTGGATGAACAGAAGCCCGGCGGGGTTTTCGTTCAAGCAAAACAGGTCGCATTTTATGTCGGATCGGTTCCGGTTTTTTATGTGCCGGTCTGGACGCGCCATCTGGGGTACCGTATGTTTACTACCACGGTCGGAGGGGGAAATGATCTAGGCGCTTTTGTGATGATCCGTGCGGAACTGCATCCGGCGGAGTGGCTCACCGCCAACACCCATTTGGATCTCTATTCCCGCCGGGGCGTCGGGCTGGGGCAGGATTTCAGTTGGCTCACTCCGGACGGAAAAGGAGGCGTTGAAACCTATTATATTCATGACCTCGACCCGGAATATGACGACGATGATACGGCCGCCGAAAGGGCGCTGATTGATCCGCAACGCTATCGCATAAAATTAACACACCGGGAACAGTTGGCGGATGAAACCTGTTTTTCCGGCCAATTGAACTGGCTGAGCGACCCGGCGATTCTGCGGGACTTTTTCAACGACGAGTATCAGCACGCCGCGAATCCGGAAAATTATGCTGTCGTGCAGCACTCGGCGGAGAAGTATGCCGCCAGTCTGCGTGTCGACCGCCGTCTGAATGATTTTTACACCTCGGTAAGCCGGATTCCGGAGCTGACGTACGACCTGTACCGTTCGCGGGTCGGAAATTCCCCGCTTTTCTTTGAGAGTGAAAACAACGCATCGTTCCTTGAACGCCTTCATGAGGAACTGCCGGGCGTTGTTGGAATACCGAATTATCGCGGCGCCCGGGTTGATACTCACGATCAGATTTTTATGCCGCTCCGCTTCCGGGAGTTTTACAACGTTATTCCGCGCGCCGGATACCGGGGCACATGGTATAGCGATACGGAAACGGGTGATCCCGAACTTCGCAATTTCTGCGAGTTCGGCACGCTGACCTCTTTCAAGGCGTATAAGACGCTCACGGAAAAGAGCGGGTTCTACGGCACCGGTATGCGGCACATTTTGGAACCCTACGCCGACTACAGTTACCGCTCGGCCAACCTGCACACCAATGAAATTTTTCAGTTCGACAGCGTGGATGCGCTGGATGAGGAAAACGAAGTCCGGTTTGGCGCCCGCAATTTTCTGCAAAGCAGGCGGGGGGTCAGTCGATTAGCCAGCGTGCTCGACAGCGATGTTTACACCGCTTATCGCTTGAATCCGCCGGACGGTGAACGCGCCTTCGGCGGGCTGGGGGCGGATGCGGAATTGAGTCTGACGGACAACTTTTTTTTACAGTCCGATCTGCAATACAACTGGTACACCGATGATTTCACTCCCGTCAATGCGCATATGAAGTGGGTGACTGATGATCTGAGTGAGTACAGTTTTGAATACCGCTATCTGAGCGGAACCCGTTCCCTTTTTACGCCGCGTGTAAAACTTTTACCGAACGACAAATGGTCCTGCGAAGCGTCCGTCAGTTACGATGAAATGTACAACGAATGGTTTGAACGGAAAATTACGGTCACGCACACCTTTGACTGCATTGGCGCGGGGGCCGGCATAAAGCTGGATGAGGATGACGACATTCATCTCTGGTTCCAGCTTTGGCTGACCGCCTTTCCGCAAGGGGTGTTCGGCATGTAACGGGGCAGTGCTTCGAGAAAAAAGCCGGGCGGGTAATCCGTCCGGCTTGTCTTGGCGCCTTAGAGTCCGTAGGCGGAGAGATCCACACCGTATTTTTTCAGCAGGTCGAGATAGACGCTGTAGCGTTCTTTCAAACTGGTGAGCATGACGGTGTACTCGGAAATTTTAGATTGAAGACCCTTCCCTTTTTCGCCGAAAATTTCGGTGGCCTTCAACCCCTTCACTGTATCCGCCAGTGAATTCATTTGTGCGGTTTTCTCCCTGATGACTTCTTTGTAACCGTTTGCATAGGCTATGACTTCAGACTGATTGTATCCGGAAGCCTTCGCTTTAACTTCATCCGGTGAAAGTTTAAGGTCGGCCATCACATCATCAGCGGTGACGGTTGTGGCGGATTTAACTTTTTGAATAGTCTCAGCGCCGGCCGCCGTGGCCTGTTCCTTCAGTGCAGCCGTTTTTTCGGTTATCTGTTTGCCGGCTGTCTGTGTGGTTTTTGCCGGAGTTTCCGGGGCGGCTTGCGGCGGTTTCGAAACGGTTTCTTTCGGCGGAACGGTTTGTGCCGCAGGCTCTTCTTTTTTTGAACAGCCGGTGCTCAATGCTAATCCTGCCGCCAGTGTGTAAAATAGAATCTGTTTCATTGTTTATTCCTTCGGTTCAGGTTGCTGGTTTCAAATGCGCGATGAAGCCTAGCAAAATCGCCGGGGTTGTACAGAACTCAAATTTCCAAAGAAAAATTTCCAATGCCGGAAAAATCAAGTTCCCGCGCGTCCCGTCTCTGGAAATAAAAGGTGCCGGCACTTCCGCTGCAGATCGAAACGGATTATTCCACGACCAGCCGGTAAAAGCCGACCGGACGCTCCGCAGGCATCGGTATCTCCGCTTCATTTTCTCTGGTGGAGATGCCGGTGAACTGCCAGTCCGGATTCGTCAGACCGGGGCTCCATTCGACCCGAACTCGGGCCCCCGTAAAATCCCACCGGAAGTTCAGGTTCCCGGCTGTGACGGCGAATTCCACCGTCAGCGGCGTTTGATCCAGCGGTTCATAGCAGCCGGCACTGTGATGAGTTGGATCACGGGTCCTGCCGTTGTCAAAGATAAAGCCCGCAGAATCGATGGAGCCGAGGCTGTCTGCAGGCTGATGTGTCGCATCGCCGAAGTTGCGGGCTTCCGATCCTGCGGCATAGGTGTAGTCAATGACTTTGCCGTGACCGTGGGGAACGGGGGGAGCAGGATCTTCGGTCCAGGAAAAATCCAGCACCCCGTTAAAGAAGCCGTTGGTGAAATAATCCGGGGCAGTCCCGACCTGAGAGGTGATCACCTTGGAGCCGCTGGTGACATCAGCCTGGGTGAGGTAGTTCCCGGGTGTCGTCACCAGGGACCAGTAGATATTGCCGCCTTCATGGACATTGGTAAACCAGGTAAGGAAACTCGCCTGGCCCGCGAATATATTGTTGTAAACCGACAGGCCTGAACCGTCATATCCGTCAGCAATACTTTCCAGACTGAAGACCTGACTGTATTGCTGGGGTCCCGGCTGGGTATTCGGCCGCTGCCGGCCCACCAGAATATTATTGCGCACCGCAATATTGGTGCCCACCCGATTGATCCGTAAACCGGTCGCATTCTCAGGATCATACAGCAGATTGTTTTCGATGGTGATATTGTGATAGACAGCAGGGTCGCCATCATCGTCATATATCATAATGGTGGATGATGTTGCGCCGTTATGGAAAATATTGCCGCGGATGGTTACATTCGAACTGCGGATGGCGATAAAACTTGCATGGTAATACTCAATGCGCGGACACCAGTCTTCGGTTATGGTCCAGTTGCTGTCATAGGCATTATTCCCTTCAATAAGGACATCACTGCAATTCCCGCCGGAGACAATAAAGGAGGAGGTAATGTTATGAATATGATTATATAACACGCTCACGCGCGCAGCGCCTATGTATTGGATGCCCCTTGAAACCCGGTGGATGTGACATCCCTTTACCAGGACATCATTGCAGCCGCTGGAATTAAAACCATACGGTGTAAGATGTTTATTGGTGCCCGCAATCTCGCAGTTTATAATCCGCAGATAATTGGAGTTCAGGCCGTCAATCACACTTGCGGTTTTTTTATACGTTTTAGACGTTGAATTCGGATACTGCGGATCGGTGCTCCCCGGATGGGCGGCCTGCCATGCCGCGTCTCCGGCCGGATCGACCCAGTCCGGCATGATCTTAATGCCGTAAAAAACAAGATACACATCCCGGGGGGTGTCGAAACGCGAAGAGATGCCGGCGATTACCGGCGCATGGCCCTCATCATTGATATAGACGACCCAGGCGGTGCGTCCGCTTGTGGTTTCCGTATAAGTTCCATAATTGCCGTTGCGAAGAAAAATCCCGTCACCGCCGACCGCAACCGATTGTGCTTTCTGAAGGGTCTGCCAGGGATGAGCGCTTGATCCGTCTCCTTCCGTATCACTGCCCGCAACTGCATCCAGATAATATTTACTGCTGGTGATCAAGGATAACACCTGTTGCCGGTCTGAAAGTTCCGCGACAGCGGGCTTGTCGCGAATAATGCGGCTGTCCGGGCCGCCGGGTGCAGCCATGAGCATGACCAAGGGAAAGAAGGTAAAAAAAATTACTGTTATTCTTTGGCGCATATTTCCTCCACTTGATCACGAACCACACGATGTTGCAGAGGGTATCAGTATTCAAATTCCCCGCAAGGTCAAACTCCGGAGTCTCGGTACGCGCGGACAGGAGTGTCTGTGCCCGGCGTTTTGAAAAAACCGTTCCTCTGTGCTTTAAATCTCTTCAGGGCTCGTATATCGTTCCTTGCTTCGACAGGGGAAAAGTATGAGCATCAGAAAAATAGTCATTTACGATACAACGCTGCGCGACGGTGCGCAGGCGGAGGGAGTTTCCTTTTCCGCCGTTTCCAAAGTGCAGGTTGCCAAGCGGCTGGATGAGTTCGGCATCGCCTATATTGAGGGCGGGTTTGCCGCTTCAAATCCCAAAGACATGGAGTTTTTCCGCCTGATTAAAAATGAACCGCTCAAGCACGCCAAGGTGGCCGCGTTCGGTTCAACCCGTCGCGCCCATGTCGCGTCGGAAGAGGATAAGGGGCTGGCCGCTCTGCTGGAGGCCGATGCTCCGGTTTGCACGATTTTCGGCAAGAGCTGGCTGCTGCATGTGACCGAAGTGCTTCAGACGCAGCCGGAAGAAAATCTGGCGATGATCGCTGACAGCGTTCGCTTTCTCAAAGCGCACGGCAAAGAGGTGATTTACGATGCTGAGCACTTTTTTGACGGCTACAAGGACAACCCCGATTATGCAATGGCTTCCCTGAAAGCGGCGGCGGATGCCGGCGCCGACTGCCTCGTCCTGTGCGAAACCAACGGCGGCGCGCTTCCTCACGAGGTGGCGCGGATCACGGCGGCGGTTGTTCAGGCGGTGGATGTTCCGGTCGGCATTCATACGCATAACGACGGTGAGCTGGGGGTGGCGAATGCGCTGGCGGCGATACAGGCCGGCGCACAGCATGTACAGGGCACCATCAATGGAATCGGCGAGCGGGTCGGAAACTGTAATTTGACTTCCGTGATCCCCAATCTGATGCTGAAAATGGGCTGCCGCTGTCTGGAAAAAGATGAAAATCTCAAACAGCTCCGCGCTCTTTCGCTGTGCGTTTCTGAACAGGCGAACATGCGTCCGTTTACCAAACAGGCGTTTGTCGGCGACAGCGCATTTGCCCATAAAGCGGGCATGCATGTGGACGGCGTACGCAAAGTGTCGCGCAGCTTTGAACACATCAGCCCCGAAGCGGTCGGCAACAACCGCCGCATTTTGATTTCCGAACTGTCGGGCGCCAGCAATGTCTTTTTGAAGGCAATCGAAATGGGACTCGACATCGACCGCAAATCGCCCGAAGTGCGCGAGGTGCTCAAACAGCTCGAACAGATGGAAAAGGACGGCTACGAATACGAATCCGCCGACGCATCGTTCCAGATGTTGATCAAAAAAGTGCTCAAGAAGCACCGTTCTTTCTTTGAACTTCAAAGTTTCAGCGTAACGGTTGACAAGCAGGGCGGAAGCAGCAGTTGCTGTTCCGCCGCTACTGTAAAGCTGTGCATTCAGGATGAATTTGTTTCCGCGAACGGAACCGGGGACGGCCCGGTGGATGCGCTGAACCACGCTCTGCGGGAAGCGCTGGTGCGTTTTTATCCGGCGGTGGCCAGGGTCTCGCTGGTGGACTATTCCGTGCGCATCCTTGATCCGGAAGAAGCGACCGCCGCTAAAACCCGCGTACTGATTGAATCCACCGACGGCGAAAAAATGTGGGGTACGGTCGGCGTTTCTGAAAACATCATTGAAGCCTCGTGGGAAGCGCTGGTTGATTCCGTGGAATACAAACTTTTCCTCGAAGAGGAAAAAGCCATTCGCAAATGATGCCGACGAGGTATTATCAGGTGTTATGACCGCAATGGCACAACGCCGCGAAGGGGAGATCCGGATTGAAATAAATGAAAAGAGAATCCTGTTTCCGAGGCGGCGGATCCGCAATTAAAGAAAGAATGAGATCAGAATAATTTGTCCCCGTTTATTTAAGGCGGGGAAATTTTATGGTGTTCAAATTCCGCACGGGGCTGCCGGAAATGAAAGCGCTCCGGTTCGACCTTCCTGCGCGGAAACTGAGAGGCGGGGTGGACAACGGCGAAGAAAAACGCTTCAAAAAGCGCATCAAAGATCCCGGTTTTTTGAGCAGCGGCCCGAAACACAAGAGCCTTGCTTTGCACGAAATTACCGAACTGAGCCGTAAATACGGCATCAGAATCTTTGTCTTCGGCGCTATTTCCCTTTCGCGAAGCGGGGGTCGAGCGCGTCGCGCAGTCCGTCGCCGAGAAAGTTCATCGAAAAGAGGGTGAGCGAGAAAATAACAGCCGGGGAGATGAGCAGCCAGGGGTAGGTTTCCATCACGCTGGCCCCGTCACGAATGAGCAGTCCCCAGGAACTCATGGGCGGCTGAATTCCCAGACCCAGGAAACTTAAAAAGGTTTCCATGAGCATGACATGCGGAATGGTGAGGGTGGTGTACACGATAATAATGCCGAGCACGTTGGGGATAATGTGCCGCAGTATGATCCGGCGGCGCGACGCGCCCAGCGCCTCCGCCGCTTCGATAAAGGCCTGTTTGCGCAACGCCAGCACCTGTCCGCGAATGATGCGGGCCATCACCAGCCACTGAATGGCGCCGATGGCGCCGAAGAGCAGGAAGATATTGCGCCCGAAGACCACCATCAGAATGATGACCAGAATGGTGAAGGGCATGGTGTAGAGAATGTCGATCAGGCGCATCATGAAGGCATCGGTGCGTCCGCCGAGGTAGCCGGAAACGGCCCCGTACGGCACGCCGATCAGCAGCGAGACGAGCGTGGCGCAGATGCCGACGAGGAACGAGGTGCGTCCGCCGTAGAGCAGGCGGGTGAACAGGTCGCGCCCGACAGTATCAGTGCCCAGCCAGTGTTCGGCGGATGGCGGCGAGGAACCCAGCTCAAGGTTCTGCTGTTCGTAGGTGTAGGGGGTGAGCCAGGGGGCGGCGGCGGAAGCGAGAATCAGCACAGTCAGAATGATCAGCCCGGCGATGGCGGCGCGGTTTTTGCGCAACTGCTTCCAGGAGTCGGTCCACAGGGACTGCCCGTGTTGCTGTTTATTGCGCCGGCTCATGAGTGCTGCCTCACGCGGGGATTGAGCAGGCCGATCAAGATGTCAACCAATGCGTTGAAGAGCACCACAATCACGGCGAAAAAAACGACGAGGCCGAGGATCAGGGTATAGTCACGGTTGAAGGCGGCTTGTACGAAATATTTTCCCATGCCTGGAATATTGAAAATGGTTTCGACCACAAATGAACCGGTGATGATGCCGGCGGTGGCCGGTCCGAGAAAGGAAACCACAGGCAGCAATGCGTTTTTGAGCGTGTGTTTAAGAATAACGCTGCGCTCAGACAGTCCCTTGGCGCGGGCGGTGCGGATGAAGTCGGAGGGCAGGATTTCGAGCATGCTGCCGCGTGTGAGCCGGG
>JALOTS010000341.1 GCA_025457785.1 Pontiellaceae bacterium
CTCGCCGCCCTCCTTCCGGACGCGATACGCGAGCAGCCGGATGGTCCTGTCCTCGTAGGCGTAGACGCTTTCTCCGAAGAATTCCTCGACCGTAATCCGGATGCCGAGCTCTTCCTGGATTTCGCGTTCGAGGCATTGCGCGGGGGCTTCCCCCGGCCGCACCTTGCCTCCCGGAAACTCCCACAGGCCGCCCTGCGAGGCGCCGGGCCTGCGGCGAGCGATCAGCACCCTGCCGTTTTCGATCAAGATGGCCGCCGTGACGTCGATCATCCTTCCACGATTCCTCGTGCCCAGCGGATCACCGGCAGCAGCCGGGCGGGCGCCAGCCGTTCGACTCCGGCGCCGGAGAGCCAGCGGTATTCATGGTGCTCGGGTCCGCCGATCTGCGGGTTCACGGCGAAAACCACTTGATCCGCCGACGTTCGGGCGAGATAATACCTCGCAACCTTCGTTCCCCGGTTGTAAGGCTCGGTCGATATGGATTAGATTGGTCATACACTGTCAGCGAAGTGAATTCAAGGAGTTGACCGTATGATCCGTCCCAGGCAGATGGTCGAAACCTTGCTTTCCCGCGCCGGAGTGGCCATCGGCGGGATAAACCCATGGGACATCACCGTCCATGACGACCGCTTTTTCGCGCGTGTCCTGCGGGAAAAGAACCTGGGGCTCGGGGAAGCCTACATGGACGGCTGGTGGGACTGCCGCCAACATTTCGAGGGAGCAGCTCCGCTATGCCGCCGAATTCTGCCGGGGCCTGCCCGTGCGGTTTTTGGAGTGCGACTACCGTGAGCTGCGCGGGCGGTTCGACAAGATCGTTTCCGTCGGCATGTTCGAACACGTCGGGTGGCGAAACTACCGCACGTTCGTGCGGGTCGCCCGGCGCTGTCTCAAAGACGACGGCATTTTTCTCCTTCACACCATCGGCGGCAACGAGTCCGCCCGCACCTGCGACCCCTGGATCACCAGGTACATCTTTCCCAACGGCATGCTGCCCAGCATCGCCCAGATCAGCCGGGCCGTCGAGGGGCTGTTCGTGGTAGAAGACTGGCACAACCTGGGGCCGCACTACGACCGGACCCTGATGGCCTGGCACCGGAATTTCCAGGCGGCCTGGCCCCGGCTCCAGTCGAAATACGACGTCCGGTTCAAGCGCATGTGGGACTACTATCTGCTCTCCTGCGCCGGCGCCTTCCGCGCCCGCAGCAACCAGGTGTGGCAGATCGTGCTCACCAAATACGGCACTGCCCAGCCGCGCTGCCGGTTTTAGCCGCAAACCTGTCGGCAAGGGCACCGGACCTTTTTTCCTACATCCAGGGCCGGGTGGATGCCGACGACGCACCGGGCAGAAATGTCCTTACCGGTTCGCAGAACTTCCTCACTGGCGAACGATTGCGGGATCAGCCACACAACCGCCAAGCGCTGGATCTCCATCCTGGAGGCCGCCTTTCTGATCGTCCTGCTTCGGCCGCATTTCAAGAACTTCAACAAGCGGCTGATAAAAAGCCCGAAGCTGTATTTCCTGGACACGGGCCTTCTATGCTACCTGCTGCGTATCCGCAACCACGAGGACCTCGCCCTGCATGCCATGCGCGGCAGTGTTTTCGAAAGCTTGGTCGTGTCAGATCTCATCAAGAATCGCCTCCATCACGGACTTGAACCAAACCTTTATTTCTGGCGCAATTCTTCGGGAAACGAAGTCGACGTCATCCTGGACTGGGGCGAAACATTCGTACCGGTTGAAATCAAGTCGGCGAAAACGGTGGCCTCGGATTTCTTCGAAGGGATCAATTACTGGCGGAGCCTCGCCGGAGACGCGCAGCAGCCGGCTGCGCTCGTTTACGGTGGAGACATGACGCTCCGGCGTTCGGATGTCTGCGTCTATTCCTGGCAGGTTCTATGATCGGGCAGGGATGACACACCATATCAACAAACGGGATGTACCCCATTCGTAGCGGCTTTTCGAGTGCAACACATGAAAACAGGTGCGTCCCGCTCCTTCCGCATACAGCGTACTCGTCGGAATGTTCGCACTGTTCGCACGCGAGTAGTCAGCTTGGGACTTCCGGGCCTCCGTCAATTGTGCCAGGAGCGTGTGCTTTCGATGATGTAGACGTGATCGTCATTCTTCTCAGACTTGCGATAGCCCGTTGGAACATCAGTGAGGAGGCGCTCGATTTGCGGCGCGTTCAGGGCTTGCAGGTTCGCGGTGAGCGCGCTGATGCTTGGGCAGATGATCGTGCGTAATGCGCGCTGCGCGCCTTCAAGCTGGGCAGCGGCACTGTCAATTGCCGTTGCAAACTGGCGCTCAGTAAACAACGACACCTCCATGCGGGCTAACGAAAACATCAGCGGTAGCCGGGTGCAACCCGGCGATCCGCTGGATGGCCTGGTTAAATGTTTATTTTAAATGATTGATAATAATTTTCGGAGCTTGTTTATTTTAAATGATTGATAATAATTTTCGGAGCTTCGCTAAATCCACCGCCTTACTTTTGCCAAATAATTTAAATATTCTTCCCCAAATTTTTGCGACAAATAACTCTCTTCAGGTTTCACCGCTTTAAATAAAAAGAGCATATACAGAATCGGTATAGTAAAGAGTAGCCAAAGAGAGGACATCAAAACAGCAATTCCAAATAATAGAAGTAGTAGCGAAAGGTACAGTGGATTTCGAGAAAATCGATAAGCACCATCTGTAACTATTTTGATGGTCGATTTTGATGTATCAAATGGAGTCTTATTCTTGATAAGTGCAAAAAATGCATTCACTGCAAAATAGCCGGAAATAAGCAGAAATGCACCGCCGACAATAACACTGGGTATCGGTGAAAGGATAGTCAGATTAATGGGGAAAACGTATTCCATCAAAAGGCCACATGCCAAGCATGCAAAGAAAAATACTGGAGGTGGTACACGTATAGCCGCTGAATCCTTAAAATTGTGATCTCGTTAGAGTCCGTCATTTCCCGTCCGCTCCACTTCGAAACACAGCCTCTTCGGGATTCTGTATAGCGGACAGGATGTTCTCTGCAACCTTCTCAATGAGCTTGGATCCCCAGAACGGGTCAGTCATGTCGTAGTAAATTACACGGATGTGCTGCAGATCAAATGGTACATCTTCTTCGCGCGAAGACACCAGGACAACTGGCTTCTTCAACGCATGGGCGAGACCCAGTTCATAGAAAACATTCGGGTTTCTGCTCGTAAGCTCCGCTACAAGGACCTTAGCCGCGTTTATGCCCTCCCATACCTGGTCCATAATTTTTCCGGCACCGAAGATGTCTGCGTCGGCTCTTACCGGTTTGAGACCCGCCTTCTCGATGGCGGGCTTGTAAACTTTATCGTAGTAATCACCGAGGGGCGGAGCGAAAGGCTGCATGACAAAGCACGAGTCGTTTGCGCCTATGTTCGCGGATTTACCGAGTTTCTTTATCCGTTCCGACGGAACCGATGTGGCTGATTCATCTGCCGAGACATCAACAACTCGCATTTTTTCGCCGTGCTTGGTGAGCAGCTGAGCCGTTTCCAAAGACTCGATAAATGGGCGGCTTCATCCTTCTTGCCCTCGTCGGCCATC
>JALOTS010000074.1 GCA_025457785.1 Pontiellaceae bacterium
CTTCTTCCCCGGGGAGATTTTTCCATACGTACCGAACGCTTCCATCTTCATTTTGAATAAAATCATCCCCGACAGCAATCACGCGAAACGCCTGTTTTTCTCCTTCCGGAAATCCGGCCCTAGACTGAAACGGCTTAACAAAGGGCTCGGAGGTTATATAAAAATAGGCCTTCCCGGATATTGAATCCCAATACTCCTTCAAGGATTTTGATTCCCGCTTCCATTCCTCAAACCCATACCTATCTGTTTGTTCCCGAGCGCTCCGATGATAAAACGACAACACGCCTTCTTCAGGAATTTCAAATACCATAGCCCATACCTTAGTAAAATCCTGAGAACCCAGTTCGTGCCTCAATTCCGCCCCGTAGATTCCAGAAGGTGTTTTACGCAACTCTACCTCAGTCCCCTCGCCCATCTGAAACAACGCCTGGTCATAGATCATTTCAACCACAGAGCCCCGCAGCGACTCCAACTCATTTCTTAACATATCAAACGAACCATAACGTCCCTGCACCGGAGCAGTCGTGGGAACCGGCAGTTGCGCCACCGCCGCACCCGCCATGAACAGCACCGCCGCACCGATCATCATTCCTGTTTTTTTCATCGCGCCCCCTGTTGTTCGTTTGATATTCCAACTTTCATTTCATGGTGTTTCGATTTTTCGACAGAACAATACTGCCGTTTTTATGTTTTTCACACCGAATAAAGCCCGGCGCGGCAACGCCGCAACCAAAAAAAACAAGAAAGCGACGGATCGTAGTACGCAATGAGTAAACCCCCGTCCTTTTTCTCCCCATTCGTTGCGTTCTTTCATTCGCTGGAACCTTTCCCTGCATAAATCTCTCTGCGGCCTTTGCGCCTCTGCGCCTCTGCGAGGAAATTTTTTTGGTTGCGGCTTTGCCGCGCCGGGTATTCAGCGGGCCGGATTCTCTGAAGGGCCTGAGTCAAAATTTCACCTCTAAAAATCAGACTTCGGCTGCGGCTCAGGTTCTGGCTGCGGCTCAGGTTCTGGCTGCGGCTCCTCTGCCTTGGATTCCTTCGGCTTTTGTTTTTCAACCGTTTCAACATCCAAGCGCAAATATCGAGCACTTAGGGGTGCCTTCGGGCTGACAACGTATATTCCCAGATCCTTCAACTGTCCTGAACTCAAAGACAACTCGTTCAACCGCCCCAGCCGGCCTGTAATGACATATGTTTCTTCCCCCGGAATTTCCGCCTCTTTAAATGGTTTCTTCATCTCCTCCGAATAAAAAACGTGCATGACCGATAAACGATCTGCTATACGGCACCCTCTGTTCCTTTCGCCATCCAGCCCCGAGCAAAAATGCGACGCAGAAGTAAATTCGACCTTTATTTTTTTTCCAACCAACTTATCACCAAAAAGTTCAACTTCAGCAACCGTCCATACCCGATCCTCATCAAAGTTCGGAAATTCAGTTTTTACCGACCAACTGTACGTTCCAGTCCCATCTTCATTTGCAGTAAACTGATCCCCCAGGGCAACCCATCCTTTAACCAAAACAAACACTTGTTGCTTTTCGCTTTGCGCGGAACATTTTAATAAATATCCGCGTCCTTCTTTCGCAAATTGGATTTCCGGAATGTCTCTTCCCTCGCCTCGGCTGGTAGAGAGGGTAAGGACACCACCATAAATTCCAGATCCATAAGTATCAATAGAACGAACCTGATCAAATTCAACCATTACAACATCCTCTTCGGAAATCCCCGCCGCCGCATGCTCTTCCGACAGAAGCTGCCATGAAGCACATCGTATTTCTGAGGGAGCCTTCGTGGTCGTCGGCAGTTTCGCCGCCGCCGCACCCGCCATGAACAGCATCACGGCACCGATCATCATTCCTGTTTTTTTCATCACATCTCCCGATTTTTCAGTTTACTGCCTGCCCCTATCACCGATCCTTCACCACGTATAGGTTGCGTCGTCGCCCTTGCCCTTCCGGCGGCGGCCGACGGCTCTTACAGACACATCTCCGGAAGAAGAAACGCCCACCGTCACATAGACTTTGCATGCCCGCTCGGTTTTGCTCCTATCAAGCGTTTCAGAATCGAACTCTTCAAAAAACCCGATTCCCTCCTGCGAAAATTCAACATCAACGCGGCACCCTGATTCGTCCCAACTGTCGAGAACAGTTACCATAGAGTCCGGCGACCCTTTTCTCAGATTAAAGACATTATAAAATTCCAGTTCCATCGTTTTGCCATTCAACTGATCCGAATAAAGCCACAAATCGACAACCGATACGCTCCGCGCATCCGCCATGTCCGGAATTTTGGCTTTCCCCGACCACACGTATTCCCCGTCGCTGGTATATCGATCACCCAAAGCAATCGATTCAGAATTACCAATCAACACATAAACGCTGCCATTATCGCCGGCGAAAATAAAATATTTGGTGATGAATTTGGATAACACCCCGAGGCTATTCGTGGAAAACTGCACAGGAATGCCGGAGTCATCACAGCAAACATTGAATTTTATGCCTCGAGACATCTCTTCTTTCGGCCTGGACTTTGAACGCAGTTCGCCGGCATAGACTCCGTTCTTCACTGTCTTGACAAGACGAATTCGGTTGAATTTCACCTCTACCACTTTTCCAACCAGACCTGCCCGCTGCCCCCGCTCCGCAAGATCAACCGCAAGATAACTTTCCTTTTCCGGCTCCGGATAAGTCTCCGCGAATGCACTAAAACAATAAAAACCGAAAACCCCTCCGATTAAAAACTTCAAAATCTCGACCTTTTTCATTCATTCCCTCCTTTTTTGCGAACCGTTCACCACGCATACGTTGCCTCGCCCCCGTTGTCCAGCCGGTGGCGGCCAAGAGCTTTCACGGAAATTTTCCCGTACGGGGACACATCAACCGCTGCATACACCGTACAGACTTTGAGGCTGCTCTTATCCGTGTTATCCCTGCCAGCAACTTCTTCAAAAAACGCCAGGCCCTCCCGAGGGAATTTAACCTCAACCGGAAAATGCCCGCCCGCATAGCTGTTGTGACACAAGCCGAAAAGATCAACGCCGGTCCGGTTTAAAGAGCTGAAAACGAGTGCCGTGCAATCCGTAAATCCCTCTTCAAGCCCGTCGGCATAACAAAATTCCAGCTGGACGGTCTTGCCTGTCACCTGCCCCGGAAAAAGAACCAGTTCCGTAACCGAAACTTTCCCTGTCTCTGTAATATCCGGAATCACCGTTTTTTCAGACCACCCGTATTTCCCTTCATTGTACCGGTCGCCCAAGGCGATCGAGGCGGATTGCCCGATCTGAACATAAACCTCCCCGCGATCCTCACCCCCCAATACGACAACGTCGTTTTCCACGGCGCCGGCTTTGGGAATATACTTCGACAGGAGACCAAACCCCTCCACGGGAAACTGCACCAACACGCCCGGTTCGTCGGAATAATGGCCCGTATTCCCCGACAGCTTCGGTATGGACCGGGATCGCAGCTCGCCGGCAAAACCAGCCTGTGTCCTGTACATAACGGGAATCCGGTTGAATTGCACCCTGATGACCTTTCCGGCCAAATTCGTACAGCCTTTCGCAAGCGCTCCCGCCGGATACCTTTCCGTTTCGGATGCCGGCAGCGTTTCCGCCGTTGCCGCAAAACAAACCCATCCTGCAATTACACCGATCCGCCCCGCCGTTCTCATTCCGTTATACATTTCCGTTATCTCACCTGTTTTATTTCCGCTTCTTTTCTGTTTCCGATCCGCCCTTTTTTCCTACACATCACGGACCGGCAGCTTCCTGCCGCGTTACAATCGGCACATAACCAACCTCCAGACCCGGAGGCGGTGTCACCAGCAGCGCCGGATCCAGCCTGACCAGCGTACCCCGTCCGGGCGGCGCCATATAGTCCCGATCAATCGGCCAGCGGGCGTGAATCTTTTCAACAAAGGCCTGCAGCGCCGCTTTTTTCTCTTCGCTCCAGTTATACTGCTGAAAGGACGGCTGATCAATAAACCGGTACCAGGAGTAAGTGACCAGCGAGCCGTCGCCCAGCGTCACTGTAAACGGCCCCTTCGCAAATCCCGGACGGCTCCAGGCGCCGCTGTCGGGCGACGTGTACGGTCCGCGACGGTCAGCGAGTTTGAATTCTTTATCGAGAAGGCCCGTCTCCACAGGCACCTCGGCGGCCGGAACGGCCACACGCCGGTTGCCGTCATGTTTGAAGTACCGGGGAAAGTTCCCCATGCCGCCGGCCGTGCCGTCGTTCCACTGCAATCCCCAGACATAGGAACCGAAGGTTTTTGTGTCAAAAACGTTCGTAACCCCGGCAATCTCCCGGCGGTCCTGATCGAAGCGCGGCGTTCGCGTCGTCAGCGCGGCTTTCCATGCGCCCCGTTTGCTGAACTCTCCGGAGCACGGCGGCCCGCCATTCCGCCATTCCTTGAAGTCGTCATACAGCGCGGCTTTGGAGTAGTAGGTTACGTCCTGCAAAAGCAGGGATCTTCCCTTCTTATCTACCGGGAATTGCAGTTTGGGTATCTTCGAGTAACCGATGCCCTGAGCATCTGCGCTGTCAAAGCGGGGAACCGTGTTGATCTCCATGGCGCCGCCGCCCATACGCCCCGGACGGGCATCCAGTCCGCGCCCGTAAATGAAGGGATAATTGAACAGCCTGCCGATCTTGCTCCAGGTTTCCGGGATGTAATAGGCGATCGGCCCCTTGAAGTTGTCAGCGCTGAGGAAACAGGTCCATGCGTGATCACCGGTGGGCGGATCTCCTGTGACCGGCTCGGTAAACGGCAGGGCCATGTAGGTGCAGCCCAGAAACCCGCCGTTGGGATTTCCCTCGAACGGCAGGGCGTCGGGCGGAATCAGCAGGCGGTTGCTGAGCTGCGCGATGCCCAGCCGGTCATCCGGCAGGGCTTTCCTGCTCTGAAAGAACGGCCACCCGGGCGACCCGACCTCATAGTCATAACACTGCGGGGTCGCATTCATGCTGAATTTGGGCGGGCCGTAACGGAAGCGATTGCCCGCCCAGTAGCCCAGGCCGCCTTCCACGGTTTGGAAAACACTGTCCCACGTCGGCCCGCGTTCCGGCCAATGATCCCGGGCGAACGTGCCGACCGGCGCCAGCGGGGTATCCGTGTTGTCGGAATTGTCCGGCGTGATCCAGGCGCTCGGCAGGCCGATCTGGAAGTCTGCCAGCGGTCGGTCAATGAGCGGCCAGACTGCGGTATAGAAACCCATGCCCATGTTATACCCGGACCGGGCCGAAGGGCTCGATGCCGTGTAACTGATGTAGCCGTGCAGCCCCTGATGATGCGCAGTAACCACCCCCGGCGCGGACGGATCCGGGTTGTCTGTTTTCTCCTGACCGGCACAGACCCGCGACAGAACCATAAAAACAGCGATTGCACATACCCTGTTTTGCTTCATTTTTTTCATCTCTTTCTCACCGGTCAACTCATTCTCGCATCCGGGGAGTCTCAACCGAAAAAGGGTCATCCCTGGATCCGACATCTTTCTCCATCAGGTCGTTCTATTTTTGAGACTGTGCCCCTTTTTTCCGGATATTGGAATTTTTTCCTGAAAGATTCTTTTTATCTTCTTCCGCAACCCGACATCCGACGATTTCAAGCAGGGCACCGGTGAAACGCGGACAAATTTTTTTTAATCCGTGGTCGTATAAATTTCCGGAATGCCGTACAATCAGGGCGATCAGGGGCGATGAAAGAGGAGTCGAGACAATGAAAAGATATTTCCTGTTGTGCGGTCTGTTTTTTTTAATCCCGGCGGCGGGTTTCGCCGCTTCAACTAATTTAACGCCGAAATGGACTTCCGAAGGTCCTTTTACGACGAATGTTGTACAGGGCCGGACGGTATGGGTTGCAACCAACAAGCTCTATTTTGATGTGCCGGTGCTTTCATGGTTTACATCGGGCGTTCCGGTCTATGTTCAAATTGAATATCTGGACACCGGCAGCGGACGGCTTTCGACCGAATATGACTCCGACTTCGGCGACACCCTGGAAGACAAATTCCGGGACTGTGAAGTACACACACGATCCGCCCGCATCAACAGCGGGGCTTTTGTTTATTCCTATCAGATGTTTGAAAACCCGCGTTTTGCAGGTCGTTGCAACGGGAACGATTTTCGAATCAACCTGAGCGGAAACGGGGTTGCGTTTTGCGTGGCGGGGGTAACGCTGAGTTCTGCACCGTTTGACAACGAAACCTTTCAACGGGCGATTTCACGGCCCTGGCTGCTGCCCAACCCCGGCCCGGTCAAGGAGTTGGTCGATAACCAGACGCTGGTTGGCAAAGTGATGACCGGCTATCAGGGCTGGTTCCGTACACCAACCGACATTGAGGATGGCGGATGGCGGCACTGGGGCCGCAGCAGCGCGGTTGATCCCACTCCGTCTGAAATCACGATCGATATGTGGCCCTATCTGAACGACTACCGGGCCGATCAGATTTATCCGGCAGGCCAGATGGTTTTGACAAACGGGCGCCCGGCTTATCTCTTTTCTTCAGCGGATCTCGAAACCGTTCAGCGGCATTTCCGCTGGATGCGGAAATACAATATCGACGGAGCCTATCTTCAGCGCTTCGTGAGCCGAAATTCCAGCGGATACTACGGCAAACCCGAATTTGTGCTCGATAATGTCCGGAAGGCCGCCGCCTCCGAAGGACGAATCTGGGCCATTGAGTACGATGTCAGCTCGCTCGATAACGATGCCAATCCGCTGGAGGTGATGACAAACGACTGGAACTTCCTCACAAACAACTGCGGCATTCTCGATGACCCGCGCTACGCGCACGAGGATGGCAAGCCGGTTCTTTTCATCTGGGGCTTCTCCGTTACCGACCGTGACTTTACCATCGCAGAGGCCAACAGCATCGTGGATTATTTTGCAGCTCAGGGGCTTTATCTGATCGGGGGCGTAGGATCGAACTGGGAAGGTTTGACGAGCTGGCACGACCATTATAAAAAATACGATCAACTGCTGGCCTGGATGGAAACGTCCGGATCCGATCTGACCCGTCAGAAAAATCTGCTGGCCAGTTGGGGCATGAAGATTCTGCCGCACGCCTGGCCGGGATTTTCCTGGCACAACCTCAAGAGGCTCACATTCCAAGACCCGTCGTACAAGGACCGCAACGGCGGCAGGTTTTACTGGACGAATCTTTACAACGCGGTCAATTGCGGGGCCGACCAGATATTCCTCGGCATGTTTGATGAGTATGATGAAGGTACCGCGATTATGCCCATGAACAGCGATCATCCGAATATATTTGTTTCTGCAACAAACACCTGGGGCCATTATTTGAGTAACGGAGACCTTGACCCGTTCTGGTACCTTCGTCTAAGCGGGGCGGCTCACGAGATGCTCAACGGGCAGCGGACCAAAACGGCGACTCTGCCCACTGAAAGCAATCTCTTCGCCGTAAGCTATGCCGGAGAGGATAACACTTCGTTTCTCGGGTTCACCAACGTACTGGACCGGCTGACTCATCCGCAGGGCGGTGACGGCAATACCGCCGGCGCCATTGTCGGGGACAAAGAATGCCGCATCAATTTGAATGCAACGAACGACTTTTATTTCTATTTCAACATCGACGACACCCTTTGCTATGCCAGCACCAACGGGCAAAAGGTCACGATTGAAATCGACTATTACGGCAACACCAATGCGGCGCAATTCCGCCTGCAATACGACAGCCTTGGGAATGCCTATAGCAATCATCCGGCGCTTGTCACCGCCCCGACCAATTCCAAGAGCTGGAAATCCGCCCGGTGGACAGTTACGAATGGCTATTTCGGCAACCGGCAGAACAACGGCGCCGACTTCCGGATTGCTCTATCTACAAACAAAACGTCCGCCATCCGGCGGGTCAGCCTGTTCTTCCCGGAAGAACAGGGCGGCGCCTCTTCCGATGAAAATCCTCCGGTGGAATTTTCCGGGAGCGGACTGGTGTGGTCCTCTTTGTTTGATGCGACCGGCTGGCGCCTGAAAACAGCGGCCTCGCTGATGAGCACCAACTGGCAGGAGATCTCCGGGCCGCTTGTCTTTACCAACGGAACCGTCCGGCGCGAAAACCTCTTTACCAACTCCGCCGGCTTCTATCGGCTGGAACGCCCGGCCCGGCAGTAGGCGGCCTTGCGGTCAAAAAGGCGGGATTGCCGGCGGTTGAAAAGGGCGCGGAATACAAATAAGAGAATATGCCATCGATATGGATGGTCGATCCATTTTGAATTGACGTACCGGCTGCCCAATGGTGAAGGTTTACAGTGCCGAACCCCTGAGTTCCGAAACGGGACACCCGATCAATATAACAGGTCATAAAGCTGGCGTTGTTCGGCATCCATTTGGAGCAGAACCCGGTACATTTTTGG
>JALOTS010000075.1 GCA_025457785.1 Pontiellaceae bacterium
AACGGGAACTGATGAAATCACCTGAGTTTGTTCAAAAATTCGGCCCTGTCCCGACACAGAATCTCCAGTTGTTCCGCGTTGCGCGCTGGCGCGATCTCATCAATGCCCTGGACAAAACAGCGATTCTTCAAACAGGAAATTATGCGAAATCGGGCGATATATACGACAAGGCGCTCCCGGCCCTGATGCTCACGCCGACCGGCTCGGACGCCGACATTACGGCAATTTCACCTGCGCTTCCCTCTCAGCTGAAGCAGGGCGAAACAGTTCGGATTGCCGTCACCGTTAAGAACACCGGGAAAACGGCCTGGAAGAATACAGTGAGCAACCCGGCAAAATTTGTTTTAGCGGCGGTGGGTGACGACACGACGTTCGGAATAACCCGCGCTTATATACCGGATGAAACCACCGTTTTGCCGGGGCAAAGCTTCACATTTCATCTGGATCTTACAGCCCCGCCGGTTATGTGGGCAGGAGAAGGCAAACCGCCCGCAACGCTTTTGCCGTATGATTTGAAGATGCTGCAGGAGTCGATAGAATATTTCGGTGAAACTCTCACCGATCATTTGGGCGCCACGCATCAGATCGCGGTTGCGAATGTGAGCGAGCCGCCGCCCGTTCCGTTTTATAACGCAACCTTTCTTTCACAAAGCCTTCAGGGTGATCCGCAGATCAACGGAATCCGGCCGGGGGCGAAATTTGCAGTCAATCTCACCTTTAAAAACTCCGGAAATTACACAACGGAAGCCTGGACAAGGGCAAACGGCTTGGCACTGGGAAGTGAAAATAAAAAAGACAACCTGAACTGGGGAACCGCCCGGATATCGCTGGAAGAAACCCAAACGGTGCCCTATGGCGAACAAGGTACATTCTATGCCATTCTGACTGCCCCGGAAACGGAAGGCGCCTATAACTTTCAATGGCAGATGGTGGGTTCCGAGTGGTTCGGACAAAAGTCAGATAATCTGGTGATCACTGTCAGCAAATCCGCCCCGGTCATTGAACTGACCGATTCGGAATTTGTATCCATCAAAGCCCCGGAAAAAGTTGTCGCAGGAGAACCCTTCACTGCAGAAGTCATCTTCAAAAACGGCGGAACCACGGCATGGACCGCCTGCGAACTGGGCCGGGTTGTTTCGTATATGGACAGAACGGATGAGCATAAAGCACGGATCACATCGCAGCACGCCGATTCCATTCCGGAAGAAACCGCCGACAAACTGTTTGATAATGACCTCTCCACGAAATATTTCACGCGGAATGCCTCCGCGTGGATTCAGCATCAGTTTGCCGGCGGAAACCGCTATAAGATTGTACGCTATGCCGTCACCTCAGCGCCGGATGCGGGACCGGGGGCCGAAATGATAGCGAACGGATCGTTCGAATCGGGCGATGCGGACTGGAAATTGTCATCAGGCGCCAGTATTTCGACGAATTCCAGCGTCTCCGGAAAATCAAGCCTGATGCTGAGTCAGATGGACAGAAAAAATATCGGAGGCTCAACCCTGACGATATCCGGATTGAAAACGAACACAGACTATGCCTTGAGCTTCCGGATGAAACAGGCACCGGATACGCAGGGAACGTTTGTATTCGACACTCTGGATGTCTTTGATGCCACCTGTCAGTGGGTTAAAAACGGCGGAAAGCCGACGGTCTGGACCCGCTATCGAGGCGTTTTCAACACGGCCGTGGCGGATGCCGGAAAAACAAACAACCCGGATTCCGTCACACTGCGTGCCCGGGCAGAGACACTCCTGGGAACCATTTATATCGATGATGTTTCCCTTATTGAAGTGAGCGGCGGAGGCGCTCTGGGCGATCCGCAAAGCTGGACATTGCAAGGATCGAACGACGGAACCAACTGGACAACGGTTGATACCCGAAGCGGAATTCATTTTGCAACCAGAAACCAGCGATTGATGTTTGATGTCAGTAATCCCGGCGAATACGAATATCTTCGATTCAATGCGGCAAACACGGGCGGAGACACCCTGCAGTTCGGAGAACTTGAATACCTGACCGAAGCAACGGGCCGTCTCTGGACCGCGCAGGGCCGTATCGGAATGAAGCCCGGCACAACGGTTCCTCCCGGAAAAGAGGCCGCCTTTATGCTGGATCTGACCGCGCCGGCGGTTCCCGGCGATTACAGCTTCCAGGCACGGATGCTGCAGAAGGATCTGCCCGGAGAGGGCTGGTTCGGTCAATTTACAAAAAATCAGCCGGTGACAGTGGTTCCGTCCTCTGAAAAACAGAAAAAATAAACGAGCCGAACATGAAAAACGTGTATCAACCAGGAGGGAAAGCCCTGATTCAGACCTTGCTCTGCGCCGGACTTCTGCAGCCGGCGGTTGCCTCCGAGCGGGAAGAGGTGTTGAAACCCTATAACGGACCCTCTGTTTCCGGATCTGATCCCCGCACCCTGAAAGGCAAGGTGATGACCGGCTATCAGGGGTGGTTCAACTGCGAGGGCGACGGCGCAAATCTCGCCTGGACGCATTGGGCTAAAAATCTCAAAAAACCGTTTGAGCCCGGGAATATCGCCGTCGATATGTGGCCTGACGTTTCTGAATACGATGACGATGAACTCTACACCACCGTTTTTACTTATGCGGACGGAACGCCCGCAAAAACCTTCAGCTCGTTTAACCGCAAAACGGTTCTCCGCCATTTCAAATGGATGGCCGATTACGGAATTGACGGGGCCTTTGTACAGCGCTTTGCCAACGGCCTGCATGATAAAACGATGCGCTGCCACAAGGACACCGTGCTTTCCAGCGCCCGTGAAGGCGCCAACCGCTACGGACGAACCTATTCCATTATGTACGACCTGACCGGAATTCCGGATAAGGACATCATCAAGGTATTCGACGACTGGCGCATGCTGCGCGAAAAAATGCACATCACCGGGGATCCGGCGTTCCAGCATCACAACGGAAAACCGCTGGTCGCCATCTGGGGGGTCGGCTTCAACAACGAAATCAAACCGCGCCCCGGTTTTCAGGAATGCAGGGAACTGATTCAAAAATTCAAAGCGGACGGGTGCAGCGTGATGCTGGGCATCGCCACCGGATGGAGACCGCAGGACTTTGATGCCACGAAAAATCCGGAACTCCACAGCGTGTTGCTGACGGCCGATGTGCTGAGCCCGTGGAGCGTCGGGCGGTTCGATAACCAGACCGGGCTGAAGCGCCATACAAAAAAATACTGGAATCAGGATGTGGTCTGGGCGCGCGAGCACAATATCGATTACATGCCGGTTATTTTCCCCGGCTTCAGCTGGTACAATTTAACAGGCAGAAAACTCGGATCGACCCCCCGAAACAAAGGCCAGTTCATGTGGTCACAGGTGGTTGCCAATAAGAAGGCGGGCGCCGATATGCTTTATATCGCCATGTTCGACGAAGTCGATGAAGCCACAGCCATCTTTAAATGCACGGATAATCCGCCCGCCAGCGGCGGAGCGCAATTCCTGACCCTGGAAGGACTGCCGAGTGATTTCTATCTGCGCCTCGCCGGGCAGGCCGGAAAACTGTTCCGTAATGAAATTCCAGTTACTGAAAAAATCCCGTTGAAATGACAACCATCATGAAAAAAGCATTTTCCGTTTTACACAGCAGCCTGATCATACTGATCATGATCAGTGCAGGTCTTCTGCAAACATCGTGTGTGACGAGGCGGGAAAACGTGCTGAAGCCGTATGACGGCCCCTCCGCTCCCGGAATCAACGCAGCCACGCTGAAAGGCAAAGTGATGACCGGCTATCAGGGCTGGTTTAACTGTCCGGGGGACGGCGCGGGTCTCAACTGGACCCACTGGGGCGGACGGAAGACATTCGGTCCGAACCGCGCCTCAATTGAGCTCTGGCCGGATGTGTCGGAATACGATGATGACGAACTCTATACAACGGCATTCGTGCATGCGGATGGAACTCCGGCAAAAGTTTTCAGTGCGCACAACCGGAAAACCGTCCTCCGCCACTTCAAGTGGATGGCCGATTACGGGATTGACGGCGCTTTTGTGCAGCGCTTCGCGGTCGGGCTGCATAATGATGCCATGCGCTATCACAAGGATAAGGTTCTTTCCTCCGCCCGCGAGGGAGCCAACCGTTATGGGCGCACCTATACCGTTATGTATGACCTGACCGGAATGCCTGATGAAGACATTATCCAGGTGTTCGATGATTGGAAAATGCTGTGTAAAGAAATGCACATCACGGAAGACCCCGCGTTTCAGCATCATAACGGCAAGCCGCTGGTTGCGATCTGGGGCGTCGGTTTCAACGAACTTATTAAACCGCGGGCCTCCACAAAAGTCTGCCGGGAACTGATCGAAGCGTTTAAGGCCGACGGATGCAGCATCATGCTTGGGGTTCCGACCGGATGGCGCGCACAGGATCTCGATGCGTCGGATGATCCGGAACTCCATGAAATGCTTTTACTGGCGGACGTACTCAGTCCCTGGAGCATCGGACGTGTTAGAACCCTGCCCGGGGTTGAAGTCCATGCGAAAAAATACTGGGCGCAGGATATTGTATGGTCACGCGAACATGGCATCGATTATATGCCCGTCGTCTTCCCGGGCTTCAGTTGGTACAACTTGAAACGAGGGACATCTCCGATGGATGTCATCCCCCGGCTCGACGGCAAATTTATGTGGGCGCAGATTGTCGCAAACAAAATGGCCGGCGCCGATATGCTTTATATTGCGATGTTTGATGAGGTCAACGAAGGAACCTCCATTTTCAAATGCACCAATAATCCGCCGAGCAATGACAGAATAAAATTTTTGACCCTGAACGGATTGCCGAGTGACTTTTATCTGCGTCTCGCCGGACAGGCCGGCAGGCTGTTGCGGGATGAAATTCCGGTTACGGTAAAAGTTCCTTTGAACATCGATAAACCCTAAATAAACAAAGGACTGTTTTGATCACTTTCTCTGGTTATGGATTTGCCGCGCCGGGAATTTTTTGGAAAAAAGCATGATAACGGCTCTAAAATGATTGAAAAAATAAATCCAGATAGTATGATCGGATTAGAGGTTTATAATGAAATACTTGAAAAAAACAACAAGTCGGGAAATATCAAAAATTCGGTGGATCATTCCCGTTCTCCCGGTTTTTATTTCGGCCGCTCTTTACGCCGGCCCGCGCCCCAATGTGCTTTTTGTGGTCAGCGATGACCTCAGCTCCCGCATCACTCCGGCGGGCTATCCCGGTATTCAAACCCCTGTGCTGGACCAACTTGCAAACGACTCGACTGTCTTCCGGCGCGCCTACTGTCAGTATCCCGTATGCGGTCCGTCCCGCGCCTCCTTTCTGAGCGGCCTTTACCCGGAAACAACCGGCGTACTCGACAATGAAGTCAGAATCGCCGAAACACGGCCCGGTTCTCCCTCCCTGCCCGATGTGTTTCGCAAGGCCGGTTACTGGGCCGCATCTACCGGTAAGGTGTTCCATCGCCCGTTCGATAACGGCGCGGAGGATTGGGATGTGTTGAAACATTTTGATAACGACGAAACCCCGCTCGAAAAGCAGGCCAGAGAAGCGTTCGAAGAAAAAAACGGGCCCGTCACTGACCCGAAAAACAAAAAAGCCTGGAAAGAATATTATCCAGCCATCGCACCCCAGACCCGCGATCAGGGGGTCAAGGGTCTCGGCCCCGGATACGGACCGACCGGTATGCCGGACGAGCAGCACAATGACGGCAAGAACGCGCAAACCGCAGCCGCCTGGCTGACGGAAAGAGCCTTCGGGGATAAACCGTTTTTGATTGCATGCGGCTTTCACAAACCGCACATCCCCTTTCTTGCCCCCGACAAATATTTCAAATTGTACCCGAAGCAATCCCTCTTTTTCGACCGCGACCCGGCCACGGACTGGGACGATATCCCGGCCATTGCACAGACTAAACAGTTCCTCGATTACGGTTTCCCGCCCCTGGGCACTGAAGATCTGGATCGTCGGCGGGAATTCACTCAGGCCTACTACGCCTGCATCTCGTTTGTGGATGCTCAGCTTGGCATTGTTCTCGATGCCCTGCGCAGGAGCGGCGAGTGGGATAACACCATCATTGTTTTCATCGGCGACAACGGGTATCACCTCGGCGAACATTTCATGTGGGGCAAGGTGCATTTGTTCGAGGAATCCGCGAAGGTTCCCATGCTTGTACGCGTTCCCGGTGTTACAAAAGGCGAAATTCATTCCGGTCTGGTCGAACTGGTGGATATTTTCCCGACCCTGGCGGAACTGTGCTCTGTTACACCGCCCGCCGAACTTCAGGGCCGCTCGTTCGTTCCCGTACTGCACGATGCCGCCGCCCCCGGAAAAGAATGGGCCTATACAGTCGTCAGGCGCGGCGATAAACTGGGACAGGCTGTCCGCTTCGGACGATACCGCTACACTGAATGGGGTTCGCCGGACAAAAATGAACTTTATGATCTCGATGCAGATCCCCGGGAACGCACAAATCTGGCAAAGAACCCTGAAAATGAACCGCTTGTTAAACAGGCTCAAACGGTTTTAGAAACGGCACGGTCCAAAGCACAATCTGAAAAAATAACAACAGAAGACCAAAACAAGTAAGGAGATCATCATGCAAAACCGACAGAAAAAAATCGGGATAAGTGTCATGGCTTGCATAACCGCCGGCCTGCTGAGTTCAGCCGCCGCAGAAAAACCCAAAGCAGCCCCGGTTGATCCCGCCTCGCTCGACCTGACCCGGCCAACCTTGTTCATTACCCCCTATTCACATCTCGACGACATGTGGCGCTGGGCCTACCCGCAGGTCATTCGCGATTTCCTTAAAAGCACCCTCGACGATAATTTCGAGGCCTTTGAAAAATACCCGAACTTTGTCTTCAACTGGTCCGGTGCCAGCCGCTACGCCATGATGAAGGAATACTATCCGGAAAAATACGACGAACTCAAAGAGTGGGTCGCAGCCGGACGCTGGTTTCCCAGCGGAAGCTCGTGGGTCGAAAACGACTTTCTGGTGCCATCTACAGAATCCGTTGTCAGACAAATTCTGATGGGGCGGAAATACTTCCATGATGAGTTCGGCAAGGAAAGCCTCGAATACATGCTGCCCGACTGCTTCGGCTTCCCCTACTCGCTGCCATCGGTTTTGAGCCATTGCGGACTCAAGGGCTTTTCAACCCAGAAACTGACATGGGGCTCGGCCAACGGAATCCCGTTCAATATCGGACGCTGGATCGGCCCGGACGGAGAATCCGTCATTGCGGCGCTCAACTGCGGCAACTATGCCGGCGAACATGAAACCATTTACAGCACGAACGAAAAAACGCTCCAGCGGCTTGAAACAAACCGGGTGATATGCGGCTTACCCATCGACTATTACTACATGGGCGGCGGCGACAAAAACAATGCCGACCGGGGCGGTGCCCCTCAAACGGTCTCTCTTGAAACACTCGAAAAGTGCTGCGCCACCGAAGGCCCCGTCAAGGTTATCGCCGGGCCGGCCGACCTGATGTTTCGTGCGATCACTGACGAACAGGCGGCAAAGTTTCCGACATGGAACAAAGATCTGCTTTTGATCGAACACTCCACTGGGGTACTGACCTCGCAGTCTTACCTGAAACAGGTCAACCGCGACAGCGAACTGCTGGCGGATGCCGCTGAACGTGCCGCTGTTTCGGCCAGCCTGCTCACTGGAGCTGCCTATCCGTCCAATGCGCTGAACCACGCATGGGGACTCACCTTGCGCAACCAGTTCCACGACACCCTGCCGGGAACCAGCATTCCGAAAGCCTACGAACATGCCTGGAACGATGGGATCGTCGCACTCAATCAGTTTGCCGGTGTCTATGCGGATGCCATCGGCACACTGGCCCGCTCGCTTAATACCGATGTCCAAGGCGTTCCGCTGGTCATCTACAATCCGCTTTCCACTGTACGCGAGGATCTTGTGGAAGCATTGATTCCTGCAGAGCTGGCCAACGCCAAAGCGATTACGGCCTATGATGCTCAGGGACAGGCTCTGCCGACGCAATTGACCACCGGCTGGGATGGGAAAGCCCGTGTCCTGTTTCATGCCAAACTGCCGCCCGTCGGTGCCGCTGTTTACGCCCTGCGTGAAGGCACCCCGCCACCAGTTAAAAACGGAGAACTCAAGATCAGCGAAAGCACCCTCGAAAACAAACGCTACGTCGTTAAAATTGATAAAAACGGCGACATCGCATCTGTTTTTGATAAACAGGTTGGCAAAGAACTGCTCGAAAAGCCGGCTCAACTCGAATTCATCGCCGACTTCCCGAAACTCAAACCCGCATGGCGTATCTATTGGAAAGATATCAAACAACCGGCCCGCAGCGTTGCGGCAAACCCGGTTTC
>JALOTS010000076.1 GCA_025457785.1 Pontiellaceae bacterium
CCAGATTCTGATAAATCTGATCAACAACGCGCTTAAATTCACGGAAGAAGGATATATTCAGATCAACATGCGGGCCGAACGGGACGGAAACGGCTGGAATATCCTGACGGAGGTTAAAGACACCGGAATCGGAATGACCCCGGAAGTTCAGGCGCATATTTTTGAAAAATTCTTTCAGGGCGACACCACCTTCAAACGGAAATACGGCGGGGCCGGACTTGGTCTTTCGATCGCCCGTCAATTGGTTCTGCTGATGGGCGGTGATATTTCGGTTGACAGTGAAGTCGGTAAAGGCAGCACCTTCCGGTTCAATATAAAGCTCGGCCTGGTCGAGGAGCAATCGCCCGCTGTGATTTTCCCGGAGAAACCGGTTCCGGTTGATTCGGCTAAAATCACGGCGAATGTCCTGCTGGTCGAGGACAATCCGGTGAATCAGAAAGTTGCTGCGGCAATGATCAAAAAAACCGGCTGCAACGTGACGGTCGCGATCAACGGCGCGGTTGCGCTGGAACAGCTTCTTGCGCATAAATTTGATTTCATTTTTATGGATTGCCAAATGCCGGTTATGGATGGGTTCGAGGCCACTCGCGCCATCCGGCAGATGGACAAAGGGATTCGTGATATCCCGATTGTGGCTCTGACCGCTCATGCCCTCAAAGAAGACCGGCAGGCCTGTCTGGACGTCGGGATGAATGATTATCTTTCAAAACCCGTCCGCTTTGAATCCCTCGCTTCTGTTTTAAAGAAGTATTGCGGCTAGACGCTTGATATTCCCGCGAAGCTCCGTATATTTCCCGTTCGCTCATACGGAGAGGTGGCAGAGCGGTTTAATGCGCCGGTCTTGAAAACCGGAGAGCCGAAAGGTTCCGGGGGTTCGAATCCCTCCCTCTCCGCCAGTCCTGTTTTCTATTTTAATAAGGGTTTTCCAATGCGTAAATTTGTCACCCTTCTTCTGCTGTTTTTTTTGGCAGAGGGGCTTGCGGCTTATGCCGGTTCCGACCGCTTGCTTCAGGAACTGAAGCCTGTCGGGCGTGTGAATGATTTCGCCGGGGTTATGAGCGCGGAAGACCGTTCTGCAACGGAACGGTTGCTGGCTGAGTTGGAAAATAAAACCGGCGTGCAGATTGCCGTCGTCAGTTTAAAATCGATGGAAGGCGGCCAGATTGATGATTTTGCAACCCGGTTGTTTGAGCGTTGGGGCATCGGTCAAAAGGGTAAGGATAACGGGCTGTTGCTGCTGGCGGCGATTGAAGACCGCAAGGTGCGCGTTGAAGTCGGCTATGGATTGGAAGGGATTCTTTCCGATGCGGCGGCCGGGCGGCTGATTGATCAGTATATTGTGCCTTTTTTCCGAAGCGGTGACTACAGCGGCGGGCTGCGCAAAGGAGCTGAAGCGCTTGCTTCAGTCACGGCATCCGGCCTAGGTGTCGCGCTGACCGGAATTGCTTATCCAGATCATTATACACGGGCCTCGGAAACCTCCGGCGACGGCTTTTTTCCAGTGTTTCTGTTTTTTACAGTGATCATTCTCGTCATTCTTGGGTTCCACAGTATCAGTAACGGCGGGGATTTGTGTGGCGGGGGTTTGCGTGGCGGCGGCGGATTCGGTGGCGGCGGATTTGGCGGGGGAATGTCCGGCGGTGGCGGTGCCTCCCGCGGATGGTAAAATGGAGAGTGTTATGAAAACCATGAGTCCTGAACAATTCACGGAACAGATGAAGAGTCTTTGCGGCAGCAATCTGCAGGCTGTCATTCTGTACGGGTCTGCCGCAGCAGGGGATTATGTTCAAAAAGGATCGGATTATAATCTGCTGGTTCTGCTGGATGATTTAGGCCCGTCCGTTCTGCGGCAGATGGCAAAGCCGGTTAAAGCCTGGGGACGGGCCGGCAATCCGCCGCCATTGCTGTTTACGCCCAGGCGGCTGGCGGAAGCGTCCGATGTGTTTACGATCGAATTGCTCGATATGCGCGATGCTCATCAGGTGCTGTTCGGAGACGATGTGATCTGCGGTCTGCAAATCGACACGGCGAATCTGCGGCTTCAGATCGAGCGCGAATTGCGGTCGGCTTTAATTCAGTTGCGCCGCAGTTATCTGCCGGTTTGCGCGAGCCCCCGTCGCGTGGCTGTGCTGCTGACGGCATCGCTATCCAGCGTGTTGGCGCTTTTTCATGCCGCACTGCGGCTGTATGAAACGCCCGTGCCGTCCGGAAAATTCCAGGCATTGGAAAAACTGAACGGCTATGTGCCGATGGACATCGAAACGTTTCGGAAAATTCACGGACTGAAAACCGGTGAACTGAAGAGAACGTCCGTACAGGTGGATATTTTGTTTGAAGAGGTCTTGAAAACGATTGAAGTTTTGGTGGATGCTGTAGATCAACTTCAGGAGGAAAAATGAAAACAGGATGGATTGTTCTCGGAGTAATCGTGTTGCTGGCCGTCATGGTGATCGGCTCGGCGGTTGGATCCCGCAACCGGTTTGTTGCGCAGGACGAAGGCGTGACCGCACAATGGGCGAATGTCGAAACTGTTTTGCAGCGTCGTTTTGATCTGATTCCGAATCTGGTCAGTACAGTAAAGGGCTATGCCGCGCACGAAGAGGGACTGTTGACTAAAGTGACCGAGCTGCGCAGCCAATGGGCTGCTGCCGGAACTCCCGACCAGAAAGTCGCCGTGGCCAACGAAATGCAGGGAACTCTCGGACGGCTGATGCTGGTAGCGGAAAACTACCCGGAACTCAAAGCCAATCAAAACTTTATGGCACTGCAGGATGAACTGGCCGGAACAGAAAACCGGATTGCCGTCGAACGCCGCCGTTATAATGAAGCGGTGCAGGCCTACAATACCGCAATTCGGCGGTTCCCGGGGTCGGTTTGGGCCGGCCAGTTTGGATTCGAGCGACGAACTCCGTTTGCTTCTGCACCCGAAGCTTCGGCGGTCCCTCAGGTTTCGTTCTGATTTTCGGAGGAACTGGCGTGTTGGCAAAACGGATTATACCTTGTCTGGATGTAACGGGCGGACGCGTGGTAAAAGGCGTGAAGTTTATTCAACTGCGCGATGCCGGCGATCCCGTCGAATGCGCAAAAGCCTATGAAGCCCAAGGCGCGGATGAATTAACGTTTCTCGATATCACTGCTTCCAGTGACGGACGTGATACCATGGTCGATATCGTCCGCCGCGTTGCTGAACAGGTGTTTATGCCGCTTACGGTCGGCGGCGGCATCCGTACAACCGCCGATGTCCGCCGGCTGCTCAATGCCGGGGCCGACAAAGTTTCGTTTAATACCGCTGCCGTCAACGGCCCTGATATTCTCAATCAGTGTTCTGAACAGTTCGGCAGCCAGTGTACGGTTCTGGCCATTGATGCGCGCCGGAATGAAAAGGGGGGCTGGACTGTTTACACGCACGGCGGACGCATTCCGACTTCGCTGGATGCCGTTGAGTGGGCGCAGGAAGGCGTTTCACGCGGCGCGGGCGAAATTCTTCTAACCAGTATGGATGCCGATGGCACCAAAAACGGCTATGACCTCAAACTCACCCGCGCCATTTCCGAAGCGGTCGGCGTGCCGGTTATTGCTTCCGGCGGCGCAGGAACCCTGGATCATCTGGTTGAAGCCGTGACGGAAGGCAAAGCCGACGCTGTGCTGGCCGCTTCCATCTTTCACTTCGGCGAATTCACCATCCGTCAGGTCAAACAATATATGCAGTCGAACGGCGTGACTGTCCGGATGTAACGTTTCGGTTGAAAAACAAATCCGTTCTTTTTTTCGGCAACAACTGGAAGAAGAGGAAAACTTCCGGTACGCTTCGCGAAATGATTCGTCCAGTTCAACATCCTGAAACCGTTTTGGCGACGGAACGGTTTTTTTCCTCCGGCGGCGCGCTCGAAAAAGCGCACGCCGGCGGCGGATTTCCGTACGAAATCCGTCCGCAGCAGCAGCAGATGGCGCGTGCCGTTGCGGAGGCCTGCGCCAATTCATGCCACCTTGCGGTAGAGGCAGGCACGGGCGTCGGCAAAAGCTTCGCTTATCTGGTTCCGCTGATTCTGAACGCGCTGAATCAGAATGTTCGTGCGGTGGCGGCCACCTACACGATTACGCTTCAGGAGCAGTTAATGGAGAAGGATATTCCGTTCCTTCAGAAATCTCTGGGCGTGGAATTCAAGGCGCGACTGGTGAAGGGCCGCTCCAACTATCTTTGCCTGCGACGACTGGCCCGCGCACGCCAGATGGGTGCCGAATTGTTTGAAACATCGAAGGAGACCGAGCTGGCCCGTGTTCGAGCCTGGGCCGACCGGACGGCGGACGGAAGCCGTCAGGAGCTGGAGCCTCAGCCTTCCGAAGAGGTTTGGAGCGCGGTGTGCGTTGAACACGGAAACTGCCTCGGTAAGAAATGTCCGGATTACGACCATTGTTTTGTGATGAAGGCGCGCAACGGACTGAATGAGGCGAATCTGCTGGTGGTTAATCATCATCTGTTTTTTTCCGAGCTGGCGGTGCGTTCGACCGGCGGTGCATTTCTTCCGGACTATGGAATGGTGGTTTTTGATGAGGCGCATCAGATGGAAAACGTTGCGGCGGAACATTTGGGAATCCGTCTGTCGCGCTATGCAATGGAGCACTGGCTGCGGAGGCTGTTTACACAGGATAACCGCAAAGGGCTGTTTGCCGTGCTGCGCGACGGGAAGGGGGCGGACATTACCAACCGGCTTTGGGATGAGAACGACCGTTTTTTCAAAGCGATCCGCTCCGTTTGCAGATTATCGGAAAGCAATTCAACAGTTCGTTTGCGCGAGCCGCCTGCGATTGAAACGGCCTTGACGGAACGGCTTGCGGAGCTGGATGTTCATTTCGGCACGACGATCCGCGATATGGAGGACGAAGGCCTCAAGGCGGAGTTTCAATCGGCGCGGATGAAGGGAAAGTTTTTCATCGAAATGCTGACGACTTTTCTGAAACAGAGCGCCAACGGCCATGTTTATTGGGTTGCGCTGGAAGGACGGACGCATAAGCAGCCGGTTCTGTATTCCGCGCCGGTGGACGTTGCGCAACTGCTGCGGACCATGATGTTTGATGAAGTTCCGTCCGTGGTGATGACCAGCGCGACACTGGCCGTCGGCGACGATTTAAGCTGGTTCCGGGGCCGGATCGGCGCGGAACACTGCGACGAGTTGCAGGTGGGTTCGCCGTTCGATTACAGCCGCCAGATGCGGGTTAAAATTCCTGCGAAAATGCCGGATCCATCGGATGAACAGGCGTTTGAAGAGGCGGTTATTCAAATTCTTCCGCGTTATATTGCTCAGAGCCGCGGACGGGCCTTTGTTCTGTTTACCAACGCGGCTCTGATGCGCCGGGTGGCGGAAGGGGTGAAAGATCAGTTGGCGGAAATGAAGTTTGATTTACTGGTGCAGGGTGCCGGACTTCCGCCAAACGCCATGCTCAAACGGTTTCGCGAGCACGGCGCGGCGGTTTTGTTCGGGCTGGATCGTTTCTGGATGGGGGTGGATGTGCGCGGCGATGCGCTGAGCAATGTGATTATTGTCCGCCTGCCGTTTGCCGTGCCGGATCATCCGCTGATCCAGGCCCGGATGGAGGAGGTTAAGGCGCAGGGCGGCGATGCCTTCCGGGATTATTCGCTGCCTTCGGCGGTGCTGAAATTCCGGCAGGGAACCGGAAGACTGATTCGCACGGCCAGTGACGAAGGCACGGTGGTGATTCTCGATCCGCGTGTAACCGGCAAGTGGTACGGGCGGCTGTTTTTGCGGGCGCTTCCCGAATGCCCGGTCGAAATTGAAGAATAAAGGATTCAGGATTCAAAAAAATTCGGTTTTTGGTGGTCAACTGTACCGTGCGGATTTTAGAGTCCGCGCGTTCAATCGAAGTGGAATAACAAGGAAAAAACATGAGTTCAGATTTCAGTTCCCGGCATCCGTTTAAAATTTTCCTGATTTCCGCCAATATCGCGACATCGCCCTATCCGGTGTTTCCGATCGGCGTGAGTATGATTGCCGCCGCATTGAAAAACGCCGGGTTTGACGTGCAACTGTTCGATTTTCTCATGGAAGGCTGTTCGCTGGACCGGGTGAGGGAGGCGGTCAAGGCGGCCTCGCCGGGATTGATCGGCATTTCGATCCGTAACATCGACAACGTGAATTCCGCGCATGAACAGCGTTATATCGACGGGGTGGCCGGGATCGTGCAGGCCGCCAAGGCGGTCAGCGCGGCGCCGGTTCTGCTCGGCGGGCCCGGATTTTCCCTGATCGCGGACGAAATTTTAGACCGCACCGGCGCCGATTACGGAGCCGTCGGCGAAGGGGAAGAACTGGTCTGTTCCTTTGCAAAAAATGCGGAGCAGGGCATCTATCCCGCTGAACGGATTCTGCGTGCCGAACCGGGGCTGCACCACGACACGATTCCTTCCGCTTATTACGATCCCGAAATTCTCAGCTATTATCTGAAAAACGGAAACATGGTTTCCATTCAGACCAAGCGGGGCTGCAATAAAAACTGTGTTTACTGCTCCTATCCGATTCTCGAAGGGCGCAAGCTGCGTGTGCGCCATCCGTCCGATGTGGCGGACGATATGGAGATGCTCGTCCGCGAACATAAGGCGAAATATATTTTTTTCGTGGATTCGCTGTTTAACGATTCGGAAGGTCAGTACCGTGAACTGGTTTACGAAATGCACCGCCGCAGCATTTTTATTCCCTGGACGGCTTTTTTTACGCCGGACCGGACGCTGGATGACGAGATGATGGCGCTGATGAAATCGACCGGATTGCACTCCGCCGAAATCGGCGCGGATGCAGCATCGGATACCACGCTCACGGCGATGGGCAAGGATTTCACCTTTGCGGACATTCATGATTTTAACGACCGCTTCGCCCGGCACGGCGTTGTAACGGCGCATTATTACATGTTCGGCGGTCCCGGCGAAACGCCTGAAACGGTCGAAGAGGGGATCAATAACATCCGCAGCCTGCGCAAAACCGCCAATTTCATGTTTCTCGGCATCCGCATCCTGCCGGACACCCCGCTGTTTTATCTCGCGCAGCGCGAAGGACTGATTCAGCCGGGACAGCCGATGGTGGAGCCGATCTATTATTTTTCGCCGCAGGTTGACCGTGAGCGGCTTCATAAAACGCTGACCGAACGGTTTGCCGACCGCTTCAACTGCGTTTTTCCGCCGGATGCGCTCGATGACAAACTGCATCTGCTTCACAAACTTGGCTACAGCGGTTCGATGTACGACTTTTTAATTAAAGGCGCTTCAAACAAATAGTTGAATCCTGTTTCCGGCTGTTGGAATTTTGCAGGGCGCGAATGATCGGTTTGATTTGCTGCCGCCGGGCTCTTTTCAAATGGCCAGACCGCCGTTGACGCTGATGACCTGTCCGTGAATATAGGACTGTTCATCGCTGCAAAGAAAATTCACTGTCGCCGCCACGTCATTTACCGACCCGAACCGGTTGAGCGGAATGAGCGGCAGGACTTTGTCCTTCGGGATTTCCGCCGTCATTTCGGTGTCGATGATGCCGGGGGAAACGGCGTTGACAAAAATGTTTTTGCGTCCGACTTCGCGGGCAAGCGCCTTCACTGCGCCGATCAGGCCGGCTTTGGAGGCGGAATAGTTGACCTGTCCCGCCTGGCCGATTTCACCGGAGGTGGAGGAAATCGCGATAATTTTTCCGCGTTTTTCCCTCATCATCGGGAAGAGCACCATTTTGGTCACGTTGTAGAAACCGTCCAGATTGGTGTTCAGAACAGAGTCCCATTCCTCTTTTGTCATCCAGACCATCAGATTGTCGCGGGCGATTCCTGCATTATAAACCAGCACATCGGGCGGGCGTTGATCGCAACGGACTTCAAGCGCGGAGCGGACGGCTTCATAATCTGACACATCAAAACTCAGGATGTCGCAATTCCGGCCCAGCGCGGCGATTTCAGCCTGTACCGTTTGCGCGGCTTCGGTGTTCCGGTTGCAGGTCAGCCAAATATCAAATCCGGACGCTGCCAGCTTCAGCGCAATGGCCCGTCCAATTCCGCGGCTTCCGCCGATAATCAGTGCAGTTTTCATGCGGGCAATAAACTCACAACGGCTTTTCGAATTCAATCCTATATTGACGAAACGCGCGTTCATTCGCGGTTCGCTACTTCCTCTCTGTTCAAATTCCATCATGGTTGCGACGGATTTTTTAACATGAAGCACAAAGTACACGGCATCCAGATGATCGAATAAAATGCTTTGTACTGCTATCGATCCTCTTCTTGGGTTTTATGCACGTTTTATCCTTCACCCCTATTTGACAGAAACCAAGTAGAACCCATTTA
>JALOTS010000342.1 GCA_025457785.1 Pontiellaceae bacterium
TATCCCGAACTGCGCGCGGAATCCGCAGACGCGCTTAAAGCGATCGGATTTGAAGGGTACGCCATCGGCGGCCTTGCGGTCGGTGAAGGACAGGAACTGATGTTCCAAACCTTGGAAACGACGGTTCAGCATCTGCCCGCTGAAGCTCCGCGCTACCTGATGGGCGTCGGCAAACCAGGGGATATCGTGGGGGCGGTTTTGCGCGGGGTTGATCTGTTTGATTGTGTGTTGCCGACCCGCTCAGGCCGCACGGCACAGGCCTTTACACGGCGCGGAACGCTCAATTTCATGAATGCGCGCCACGCCGGCGATCCGCGCCCGCTGGACTCCGACTGCACCTGTTATACCTGCCGGAACTATAGCCGCGCCTATATTCATCATCTGCTGAAATGCGACGAGATGCTCGGTCCCATGCTGCTGACCCAGCACAACCTGCATTACTATCAGGAGCTGATGGCCGGTCTGCGAAATGCAATTGCCGCCGGTTCGCTGAACGATTTCGCCCGAAAATTCCATGCGGATTACACCGGCGGAGATATTGATGAGAATCCGTAACGAGTAATACGCAGTACGAAATATGAGGTACGAAGTAAATGAACCAATCTGAAATCAGCAACCGAGACGCAGTCGAGCTGGGCACCGCTATTGCGGGGCAACGAAGTGGCAATCAGAAATCGGCAATTCTCCTTCACACCTGCTGTGCGCCGTGCGCCGCGCCGTCGGCGGAACGGCTGGTGCTCAACGGGCGTGAGGTCGTGCTTTATTTCAGCAACTTCAATATTCATCCCGAAGCGGAATACCGGAAACGTCTTGAAGCCGCCCGTAAGCTCGCGAAGAAAATGAATCTGGTGATCGAAGAGGATCAATACGACCACGCCGAATGGCTGGCACATATCCAGGGATTGGAAAACGAGCCGGAAAAGGGCGCCCGTTGCAGAAAATGTTTTGAGTTCAGTCTGACGCGAACCGGTCAGATGGCTGAACGGCTCGGCATTCCCACCTTCGCCACCACGCTTACGCTCAGCCCGCATAAAGTGTCGCGCATCATTTTCGAGATCGGCGCGCAGTTTCCGCGCTTTGTGCCGATCGACTTTAAAAAGCAGGGCGGTTTCCTGCGCAGTATCGAATTGAGCGAAGAATATGACCTCTACCGCCAAAATTACTGCGGCTGCGAGTTTTCAAGGTCGAACGGGAGGGGGGAGTCATGACCGTTTTGTTCAACCCGCAGAAAAAGGGCCTGCGGCGGCGGAGCCGCAGCCGAAGTCTGATTCTTTGGAATTATCTCTTTGTGTGAAAACGACATTTGACTTGATCCGTTGACTCGGTCAAACTCGGGTTTTTCGGTGGAAGAATTCATCATTTTTGCGCAGCATAAAACAGATGTGCAGAGCCGTTCGGGGTTTAGATTGAATGCAGAACCATGTTGATATCGGGGGCGAAGGAACAGGAGTCATTTGAAAAACAGGAAACAGCTTCGCAGGCGGGCGGCGTCAGATTTTGAAAATGAACTAAAATCAGGAGAATCAATGAATCAGGCTTTGACAAAAATTGTAATTCCCGGAGTGCCGTCGCGCAGCGGAAAAGTGCGCGAAATTTTCGATGCCGGAGACAAACTTCTGTTTGTCGCCAGCGACCGTATTTCAGCCTTCGATTGCGTGATGCCCAACGGTATTCCGCAAAAGGGGCGGGTTCTCAACATGATTTCCAAATTCTGGTTTGAGCGAACCGGCGGAATCGTGAAAAACCACATGATCACCACGGATGTCAGTCAATTCCCTTCGCCGTTTAATCAGTATGCGGATCAGTTGGAGGGCCGCTCCATGCTCGTCAAAAAAACAACGGTGTTCCCGGTCGAATGCATAGTGCGCGGCTATCTGATCGGCTCCGGCTGGAAGGAATACAGGAGGAACGGGACCATCGGCGGCATGCCGCTGCGCGCCGGTTATCAGATGGCCGCCAAGCTTGACGAACCGATTTTCACCCCGTCCACAAAAGCGGAGCAGGGACTGCACGACGAAAACATCTCCTTCGAACGCGCCCGGGAAATTGCCGGTGCCGAAAAAGCCGAAAAGCTGAAAGCGGCCAGCATCGCGTTGTATAAGCAGGCTGCGGAATATGCGCTCACCAAAGGCATCATTATCGCTGATACCAAATTCGAATTCGGCGAACTTGACGGCGAAATCATTTTGATTGATGAAGCGCTCACACCCGACAGCTCACGCTTCTGGCCTGCCGACACCTATCAGGTTGGTTCATCGCCCATGTCGTTCGATAAACAGTTCGTCCGCGACTATCTTGAAACGCTTGACTGGGATAAAACCCCGCCCGCGCCTGCTCTGCCCGAAGACATTGTCGCAAAATCGCAGGCAAAATACCTTGAAGCCTACGAATTTATTTTCATTCTCTTCCGTAATTCTGACCTGAATTGTTTTGATCGTGATCTTTTTGATTGCGGATGCGCCGCGCCGGGTGTTCCGCAGGCAGGTCGCATTTCGTTCATGTATATGAATCCGGAAATCGATTTGTCAGCGCTGCCGGAAGAGGGCGCGTAATGCGGAATCTTACAAAAACAGTTAAAAAAGATGTTAAAATAGGTTGACTCTTTTCCATTTTTCGGAGAGTATTGTGTCAACAAAGGGAGCGGGGCTCGAACTTCCGCAAATGGGTTGACTGAAGATACGTGACAGTTCAGGAGGCTCAGGAGGCGGCGGGGCTCTGCAGAGAAAAAAGAAAAAGGAGAGTACAGATGAAAAGGACAATGAAGAAGCAAGGGTTTACCCTGGTTGAGTTGATGGTCGTTGTGATTATCGTCGGGATTCTGGCCGCTGTGGCCGTACCGCTGATGACCGCGAACAAAGATAAAGCCAAAAACTCTGAAGCCATAGCTGGCTTGAGTGCAATCAGTACCGCTGCCCGCCTGTATATGGTGGAAAGCGCTGGAACGGCTCCGACCGCTATTTCCGATCTGGAATCAGCCGGTTACCTGAATACGAGCGATCTGGTTGGTACCTATATTGCGGCCGGCACTGACTATGCTGTTGACTGGGATAGCGAAGGAAAAGTCACTTCGGCCACGGTAGCGATTGATGGTACGTCGTGGACCTTTACCTGGGATGGTACACTCAAATCCTATACGGCTGTTAAACCGTAAAATTAATATAAATTGCTGAAGGGAGTAAGGCATAGGGTGCTTTACTCCCTTTTGATTTATGGCGTTTTTATGACATCCGGAACGTTGCCAAAATGAAGAAAACGACTTCAGCGTGTGTCTGGGGACTGTTTTCCTGCTTTTTGATTGTTGCGCTTTTGCTGTCGGGGTTGCTGCCGCCTGTCCGGGTGGATGAATTGGTGTATCATCTGGCCATTCCGCAATACTATCTTGCGCACGGCGGGGTGACGGAGACGCCGTGGAATATCTATTCTTATTTCCCCGGGTTAAT
>JALOTS010000077.1 GCA_025457785.1 Pontiellaceae bacterium
AGCCGCGCCGACAACCAGGCTGCGGCCAGCCTGATCGGAAAACTTTTTTCCGCGCGCATTCTCAACTTTATTACCGATGAAAAAACCGATCTGATCGCCTACGGTCTGGAAGAGCCCGTTTATGAAATAACTCTTTTATCCCGGGAAGAGACAACACAAACTCTGCTGATCGGAAACACCCTGCCGAACAATCCCGATGTCCGTTATGCCAAACGGATTGAAACCGACTCTGTTTTCACCGTGCCGGCTGAATGGATCAAAGAGCTGGATATTGACGCGAATCTGCTTCGCAGCCGCCGCCTGATCCATTGGGCGCCCGAACAGATTACGGGCATTGAACTGACCAGCGGCGAACGGCAAATCGAACTGACCTGCACCTCCAACCAGTGGCAGATTGTCCGTCCCGTGCGCTGGGATGTCGATTCCGTACGCGTCACCGAACTGCTCAAACTGCTCACCGAAGCCTCGGTGACGGAGTTTTTGAACAACCCCTCCGCAGAACAGCTTGCCCAGATAAAAACACCGGCATGGAACATCACACTCCGCGCCAACGGTAAAACCAGCACCCTGCATATCAGTGAAGCAAAGACCAATGACCTGTGCCTGGTTCAATACGACGAATCCCTGTCACTGGGCACCACGGCCGCCTCCATCACCCGGAATGTTTCGGTTGACCCGCTGTTCTACCGCAGCCGGAATGTGCTCGAACTCAATCCGGCGATGATTCAAACCATCACCCTGCAACGAACCGGCCAGCCGGAGCAGTCGGTGCAGAAAAGCGAAATCGATTCGTTTTTCGCCGGAAAACCGGACCGGCAGGTTGATCCGGAAACGCTGACCGGAATCATGTGGGAACTCATCGACCTGACCGCCGTCCGCGATGTGGATTTCAATCCGGCAACCCTTCAGCCGTACGGACTGGATCAACCGCAGGCCTCTTTGACTGTAACGCTCAGCAACACCAACGCCATCGGGCGGGTTATTCTGATCGGCAGCAAAACTGACGACGGACGGTTTGCCACGATCCAGGGAATGGATGTGGTCTTTGTCGTTTCTGAAAAAACCGCACAAACCCTCACCCGTGAATTGACGGTGCCTATTGAAAAACAACCGGAACAAATCAAAGAGCCCTGATTCACGCGCCGTCCGGTCAAAAAACCGCTGGAGACGCCTCCTCCGGCTGGCCGGATTCGCGCTGATCCTCGCCGTTTTGCTGGCATTGCTCTCATTATTTGCCGGACTGCCGCCGCAGGCGGTGAAACGCATCACAGCGAAAATAAAAACCGCCGGAATCCCGCTGCAAATTGAATCGATCCGTCTGTCTCTTCATCACGGATGGGTACTCCATCAGGTGCAGCTCTACAGCACATCGCCGGATGACCTGCGCCCTCTCCTGAACGCACGGAAACTGTATGTCGCCTTCTGGCCGGTTGATTGGGGAAATCCCCTCAAGGGCGGTATGAATATCCGGCTTTACGCCCGGGATCTCGACATCTCTTTAGGTCATGCCTGGGAAAACCGGCTCGCGGAAACCAGTCCGTACCGAACGGTGACCCGGCTGGATGTCTCATTAACCGCAATGCCCGGACAGCTTATCATCAGAGAAGCTGCTGCGTCATGGGACAGCATCAACCTGCGCGCGCACGGCACGGTTTCGTTATCCGAAAAACCGAGATTCAAGCCGAACGTCGATGTCAGCCGCTATGCAGTTCCTCTGATGAATCTGTTGAATCAGCTCAGGTTTACCTCGCCGCCGCAAGTCAATCTGGACTTTAATTACAATTCGAATCGTCCCGAAGAAACATTCCTGAATGTCTCGCTGGCGATAAAAGATCTCGGCTGGCGCGACCGGATCTATAAAAATCTGTCCGGCGCGCTTGAATACCGGAATGCCGTCTGGACTCTCTCCACGCTGCAACTGAGTCAGTCCGTAAAAGAGGCGCTCGTTGCGCGCGGCGAATTCGACACTGCCGGCGGCCTCACGCAGCTATGGGTCGAAAACTCTCTTCCGGCCGCCGAGCTGTTCGCTCTGCTGCCGGAAAAAGTACAATCCGCCATCGCGCAAACCGAAGCCGTTCCCTACGGCCGGTTCGACTTCTCCGCGTCCGCCGGACCGGCTCCGTACAGCCAACTGGCCGAAAAATTTGAAATTCAAATTAATCGGGCACAAGTGACCCGCCTGGATCTCTCGCTGGATCCGGTTTCTCTGCGCATTGTCCGCGACGGAACCCGACTCAACGCGAGCAACATTCAAGCGATTGCCAACGGCAAACCGCTCACGGGAAGTTTTGCCTACAACCTTTCTTCCCATGCCTGGAACGCAACCGTCAAAACACAGTGCGACCCGACACCCATCGGCACGCTCACCGGCGGCGGACTGCAGAAATTCATCGGGCGTTTCCGCTTCCCCGATGAATTATTGAACGGCGACCTGACTCTTTCGCAGTCCGGGCCTGATGCGCCTTTCTTCGCCAGCGGAACTCTTTCCGCCAACCGGTTTACCTGTGCGGGAGTTCCGATTGAACATTTTGATACCTTCATGGTTCTCTCCAACGGGATACTCCATCTTTCCCCGCTGCATATTATCCGCGGGCAGGAACGGTTTGACGGCAGCGTTCAGGTGGATCTCGACGGAGAATGCGCCCGCTTCGACGCGACCAACAGCTTCCCGCCTGTCGATATCGCACAGGCGCTCGCTCCCGACACGCACACCTTTCTGAATGAGATCCGTCTTACCGGCCCTGTCTATGCCGTCGGCAGCGGACAGCTCGATTACGGCACCTGGACAAACCACGCCTTTCAGGGAACCGTCCGCGCAGATACCATCGGACTTGGCAAAATACAGGCCTCCCGCTTTCAGTCCGAAGTGGAAGGACGCGGATCGCAGCTCCTTTTTAAAAACGCCTCGGCGGCTCTTTACGGAGGAAGCGTCGAGGGCTCGGCGGAATTTGACATTTTCGCTGAAGACGGTTCCGCGCCCTACCGCATCGACGCCCGTCTCGAAAAACTCGATCTGGTCACGCTGCTCCGCCAGCTTTCCAGTTCCGACTTCGGCCGAACACGCGGAGAACTTTCTACAACCATCGACCTGTCCGCTGATGCGAAAGCCGACTTCTGGCGATCCGCCAAGGGCAGAGGCCAAACGAAAATTGAAAACGGCTATCTGGCGGATATCCCCTTTTTCGGCGGATTTTCACGGCTGGTTCAATCGACCATCCCCGGATTCAGTCTCTTCACTCTCACCTCTTTCTCAGCCGACTACGACCTGCGCGGCGGCATAATCTCAAGTGAAAACGTAAAGCTCGGCGGAAGTGTTTTCAGCGCAAGCGGCCACGGCCATTATTCGCCGAAAACCGGCCTGAACTTTCTCCTCACCTCGGAACCCCTGAAGCAAACTGAAACCGGTGCAAAAGAATGGTATGAGCTTCAACTCTGGGCGGCCGCCGCGCTGAAAATGGGAACCTCGCCCTTTTTCCGGCTGTTGGAAATTCAACTCACCGGCCCGCTCGATAAACCGCAGTGGAATTTCATCAACCTGCCCGGAGAGTTTTTAGATCTATTCAAAAGCTCTAAATAAAAAAGCGGCAAACGTCCGCGATTCTTCCCGCCTCTTATGAAAGGATCCCATGAGTAAAACCCCGCCCAAAGAAGAAAATCCGCTGGTCAGCATTCTGCTGAATGTCGTCATCCCCGTCATTATTCTGACGTACTTAAGCAAAGAAGAATATCTCGGCCCGGTCCGGGGACTGGTCATCGCGCTTGTTCTGCCGGTCGGTTACGGAACGCACACTCTGATCAAGGCCAAACGTGCGGATTTTGTTTCCATCATCGGAATTATCAGTGTGCTGCTGACCGGGGTATTCGGCATCCTGAAACTTCCGCCGCAATGGATCGCTGTCAAAGAAGCGGCCATTCCGCTCGTCATTGGTCTGGCGATTGTCATCTCTCTTAAAACACCCTATCCGCTCATCAAAAAAATTCTGATGAACGAAAAACTCTTCAATGTTCCGTTACTGCACGAAAAACTGCGCGAACGGGGAACTGAAGTCCAGTTCGAAAAACGGCTGACCGGTCTGACGTGGGGTCTGGCCTCTTCGATGTTTTTATCCTCCGCGCTCAACTACACACTGGCAAAAATCATTTTAAAAAGTGAGCCCGGCACGGATGCCTTCACTGCGGAAATCGGGAAAATGACCGGACTGAGCTACATCGTCGTCATGCTCCCCAGCATGGCCGTCATGATTCTTGTTCTGATCGCGCTCATCAAAACACTGACTCATCTGACCGGCCTTAAACTGGACGACCTGCTTGCCGCGCATCTTCAGGAAGAAAAGACAGCCGGACGGGATGAAAACACTCCGGACGGGAAAAAGAGCGCATGAGAGAACAGGACCCCGGGGGCCGTTCCGGCAGAACAGCATTTATCTCGGGTTCTCAACCAACGCCTTTCGTGTTCACGGCCATAGAAAAGGCAGAAAAGGGGCCGTCCCCTCTGTTGGAAATAAAAGGCCCGAATTTTTGATTTTCAAGCGGGATCTTTTCAGAGCAGACCGGCGGAGTGCATGACGTTCCGCAGCGTTGCTTTGTCCGCCGCACTCATTTCACAAATCGGCAGGCGGTAAACCTCTTCGATTTTCCCCATCATGGCCAGCGCGGCTTTGACCGGAATCGGATTGGTGTCGATAAACATGGCATCAAAAAGTGCTACATACTGATTATGCAGCCGTTGTGTTTCGTCCCAGCGGCCTTCCAGCGCGGAATGCACCAGCGCCGCGACCGCGCCCGGCACCACATTCGATGCCACGCTGATCACGCCGATGGCACCGTCGCGCATCATGGGCAGCGTCAGCGCATCATCCCCGGAAAGCACTTCAAGATCGCAAACATTGAGAATCTGTTTTACACGCTCCACTTTCCCAGCGGCTTCCTTGACCGCCACCACGTTCGGATGGGTCGCCAGTCGGGCGACGGTTTCAATCGCAATTTCGCGGGCGGTGCGTCCCGGCACATTGTAGAGCACGACCGGCAGGCCGAGATCCGCGACCGTTGAAAAGTGACGATAGAGCCCTTCCTGATTGGGCTTGTTGTAATACGGTGTCACCTGCAAGGTGGCATCCGCGCCGAGTTCTTTGGCACGGGTCGTCAGCTCGATCGCTTCGGCCGTTGCATTGGCGCCGGTTCCGGCAATCACCCAGGCGCGTCCGCGCACGGCGGAAACCGTTTCTTCAACCACTTTGATATGCTCTTCATTATTGAGCGTGGGCGACTCGCCGGTCGTACCGACCGGGACAATGCCGTCGATCCCGTTTTCGATCTGAAATTCGATCAATTCGCGGTATTTCCCATAGTCAACCGATCCGTCGGTGTTGAATGGGGTGACAATCGCAGTATGGGCTCCCTGTAACATAACTTTCTCCTTGAACGCGAACTATGCGCTATCCATTAAAATTATTCAAACCCGCAAAATCGAGTGTGGCGAAATAATCCTGAACGGTTTCGGCGCGGCGAATTAAAACGGCTTCGCCGTTTTCGCGCAACAGCAGTTCGGCGGAGCGCAGCTTGCCGTTGTAATTAAAACCCATGGCATGGCCGTGCGCACCCGCGTCATGGATCACAACCAGATCGCCGATTTCCGGCGCAGGCAGAGCCCGGTTGATGGCGAATTTATCATTGTTTTCGCACAGTGAACCGGTCACGTCGCAAATAAAATCATGCGGCAGGTTTTCTTTCCCCGGAACGGTGATATGGTGATAGGCGCCGTACAGGGCAGGGCGCATCAGGTTGGCCATGCAGGCGTCCAGACCAACATAGTTCTTATAGGTGTTCTTTTTATGCAGAACCCGGCTGACGAGCCAGCCGAAGGGGCCGGTCACCATGCGTCCGCATTCCAGCCGCACATCAAGCGGGCCGAATCCGGCGGCAGCAATTTTCTCTTCGTAAAGCCTGCGGATTCCTTCACCGACGAACGACAGATCAACCGCTTTTTGTTCCGGCCTGTACGGAATGCCGATCCCGCCGCCGATATTGACAAATTCGAACCGGATGCCGAGTTCACGGGAAAGCTCACCAACCAGATCAAACAGCAGGTGCGCCGTTTCGATGAAATAAGCCGCTTCAAGTTCGTTCGAGGCTACCATGGTATGCAGACCGAAACGCTTCACGCCTTTGTCGCGCAGCATACGATACCCTTCAAAAAGCTGCGCTCGGGTAAAGCCGTACTTGGCTTCTTCCGGATGGCCGATAATCGCGTTACCGGCCTTAAGCGGACCGGGATTGTAGCGGCAGCAGACCCGTTCCGGCAGTCCGGCGCACTGTTCAAGGAACTCAATATGCGTAATATCATCCAGGTTGATGATCGCACCGAGCTCAACCGCCTTCTGATATTCGTGTGCGGGCGTGTCGTTGGAGGTAAAAATGATTTCCTCGCCGGAAAGACCAATGGACTCCGCCAGCAGCAATTCCGGCAGGGAGGAACAGTCCGCGCCGAATCCTTCGGTTTTAAGGATTTTCATCAAATAAGGATTGGGCGCGGCCTTGACGGCGAAATATTCCTTAAAGCCGGGATTCCAGGCGAACGCGGCAGTCAGCGCACGGGCGTTCGCGCGGATGGCCGCTTCGTCATAGAGATGAAACGGCGTAGAAAACTTCGCGGCCAGCTTTTCAAGCTGTTCACCATTCAAAGGACATTTTTTCTGAGACATGTTTTCTCCGTGTTATGCACAATTGGAAATCCGGGCCACCGCATTTTCCAAACACCGGAAAGACGAAACCGGATTTTTCCAGTATTTGAAAGCCGGTTTTTTGATAAAAAAAGCCCCTCCGGACCATCCGGAAGGGCATTTGAACCGGCGCGTTCAATTATTCGCTCTTGGGAGCTGCCGGAGCTGCCGGAGTTTTCGGCTTGCTTATCAGCTCATCGCCTTCCAGAAAACCGTTGCCGTCCTTATCTTTTTTCGCAAACTTCTTTTCTGCCTCCGCCTGATTGTATTCTTTACCATCCCGTTTGGCTTTAGCGGCCTCTCTGTCACAATATTCCTGTTTACTGACTTTCCCGTCGCCGTTCGCATCCGCAGGATTTTTCTTTTCCTCCGCCGACACATTCAGAACAACCACCCCTAAACCAATCAAGATGAAACCAACCAACCGCTTCATGATCTGAACTCCTTTTTTAAACGGTGCAAACCGGAATCCCTCACGCGAAAGATTCTTATCTGCATACGCACGCGGGTGTACGCTTTCTTGGAGAAACCGGCAATATAAATCCAACTGGAACAAACTTTTTCAAATGAAGAATCACTATGGAGTCAACGGAGGCACCGCCTTCACGCGATAGAAGCGCGTGGCATTGGTAACGCCTGTGACCGTTTCGCTCATTTCCGGTCCGCCCGACGGGATGGTAAAGGCGCCATCGACCCAGTTGGTCAGCGTTTGACTGCGCTGAAGCATGTAGGAACGCGTCGGTTTGGCCGTCCAGGTAAGAATGTTGGTGGTTCCGTTCACCGACAGATCTGTGATGAGCAGCAGATCGGACGGATCGGACGGGTCGGTGTCGGCCAGATATTCATTACGATCGGAGACTCCGTCGCCGTCGGCATCGCCCGACGAACTGAAAGCGGTAAGCACATTGGTATGACCCAGTTCCCACGCATCAGGAATGTTGTCGCCGTCCGTATCCGGTCCGGCATCCATCGAAACGGTTTTCACATAACCCTGCGCGGTGTTCAGGCTGATCCAGCCGACGTTTGCACCGTAAGCGTAGCCGCTGAGAATCCCGGTGGCCAGATCGACTTTCGGTTTGCCGTAGGTCTGCTCAAAATTGATCCAGCCGATGTTGGCACCGTAGGCATAGCCCGTCAGATTGCCGAAGCCGTCGTGGTTGATACCGTAGTCCGTCGCCGAGTTATTGGCATAGGCGGTTCCGTTGGCGGGTGTGCCGTCGCCGAGGTGAATCCAGCCGCAGTTGCCGCTGTACATATAGCCGGAGCAGAATGCCTGCCCGACCACCATGCCGTTGCTGACATCGCCCTGCGCATTGATCCAGCCGATGTTCGCGCCGTAGGCGTCGTTATGGGTCGCATCAATGGTGGTCGCGCCGCGGACCGAAATCCCGGCGGCCGCAACGACGGCGGCTATTGTTGCTTTTATTAATCTGGTTTTCATGATTTCTCCTTTTTTGACTGTTGATTGATGATCCGCCGCTTACCGCGAGAAATTGGCCCAG
>JALOTS010000078.1 GCA_025457785.1 Pontiellaceae bacterium
GTGTGCGCAGTCGCGGAATTTGCACTGCCCTTCGAGCGCGGTCATTTCGTCGAAGGTATCCTTGATGCCCGCGCCGGTGTCCAGATGGCCCAGCTCGCGCATGCCGGGCGTATCGATCACCAGCGCGCCGTTATCGAGCACAATCAGCTCGCGCCAGGTGGTGGTATGGATTCCTTTGCCGTCGCTTTCGCGGACGGGCAGGGTGAAATATAAATCCTCTTCGCCGAACAGACTGTTGATCAGCGACGTTTTTCCAACGCCCGACGGGCCGAGCAGGCAATAGGTTTTGCCCTTTTCAAACAGGCGCTGCACTTTTTTCAGTCCAGAGCCTGTGGTGTTGCTGAAGGCAAAAACGGGGGTGTTCGGCATCCGGGCGGTCACGTCCGCCAGCCGTGCGTCCAACTCATCTGGAGTGAGAAGATCCGTTTTCGTCAGCAGAATAACCGGCTCGATTTCGCTTTCGTTTACGATGGAAAGGTAACGCTCCAGTTTGGGCAGATTGAACCCTTTGTCGAGCGTATGCACCACGAAGGCGGTGTCGATGTTGGCGGCGATCAACTGATAACTGACCTCTTTGCCGGCGGTTTTGCGCCGCAGCGTATTCTGCCGTTCCAGCACGGAATGAATCATCGCGAAATCGCCCTCGTCAAAGCCGGATGCCAGCACCCAGTCGCCGACCGTCAGGTAGTCTTTGGTAGAGCGGGCCTCGCGCCGCAGCTTGCCGGTGGTTTTGGCCGGGCGGGTCGCGTCGCCGTCGCTGATATCGCACCAGCCCTTGTGAATGGCGGTGATGCGGGCTGGCTTCCAATCCTTGGAAACCGACGCATCAAGTTGTTTTTCAAACCACGGGGTGAAGCCGAAGTCTTTGAGTTGTTTATCAGCTTTATCGTTTGATTTCATAGGCTGTTCCACAAAAAGTCTGCACGAAGATCATTTGGTTCAAATTTAATTTCCGGACGAAGCAGATGTTGAATATCCGTCAGAAAGTCGGGCTGGGCGAGTTTTTCTTCGAGGTTGAGCCGGAGTTGTTTGATGAACGCGCGAGGAATCACAGATCGACCTCCAGATCGGTGTTAACGGAAATTTTCCACTTTTTATTGATCGGGTGACTGCCTTTGGTTTCTGCCGGATTGAGAGGAATGTGAAAAAACTTACGGGTTTGAAGCTCGATATAGAGGGCCTCCGCTAATTCGTCTCTGTTGAAAACTTCATCGAATACGAAGCCAAGGCGTTGCAATGCGGTCGCCGGAATGGAATTGCGGGCGACTTGTTGTAATTTTTCAGGGGTTAGTTGTTCGCACAATTCTTCCAGCACGGCAACGACCGCGTCCATCCCTCCGGACTGTTTCAGATAGGTCATTAGATCCATTGCGGTCAGTTCGGGCGATGAAACGGAAATATATCCGGACGGAGTTTTTTTCCGTTCGATCCCGTTCTGCGGAGTTTCAGATTTTACCGGAAAGTGGATTTTCAGGTTTTTGTACTGGATCGGGCGGATCGGCGGCTTGGCGGTGATGACGGAAAAGGTTTGCGGTTGCTGGTGTCCGGCTCCGTGCAGCGCGGCGGCGGACAATAACCCGACATAGTACGGGCGGTTAAGATAACGCATAAAATCATCGATAAACATTTCCGGAGGAAGGAGACCTGCATTCCGATGTTCAGGGGGAATGATGACGTAAAATCCGTTCCGAACAGCATGAATCATCTGTTTGCGTGCAAAGCGCCCAAGACACTGCTGAATGGCCGCATCGCTTGATTCGAGGGTTTTTCGCAATTCACTTCGGGTAAAGCAAAAGCGTCCGGTCGCAAGAAGCGATTCAATATAGCTGTCTAGGTAGGACTTCATTTGGTTTTGTTCGCAAAAACTATCAATCATTAATTGCTTTTGCAAACGAAAACTAATTCCGGAACGTTTTGAGGTTTCCTCTTTCTCTGCCCGATTTGTTCAGTACGATCTCCGGTCAGGGTTGTTTTTCCAGAGTTTTAATGCTTTTTGAGCTTCGCTTTGCAATCCCTGTTCAACAGGGAGCTTCCGGGTTTTCCATTCTTTGGAAAGCTCGCTGCAGATGAGTTCGTCGTCAAACCCGGCATCGGTTGCATCGGCGCGGGTGGCGGCAAAGAAAAGCCGGTCGAGCCGCGCCCAGTAGATGGCGGCGAGGCACATGGGGCAGGGCTCGCAACTTGAATAGATTTCGCAACCCGACAGGTCGAATGTACCGAGACGGCGGCAGGTATCGCGAATGGCCATGACTTCTGCATGTGCGGTCGGGTCGTTGGCTGAGGTGACGCAATTCCATCCGCGCCCGATAATCTGTCCGTCCTTGACGATAACCGCCCCGAACGGTCCGCCTTCCCCGGCCTCCATTTTTTCGATGGAGAGGGCGATGGCTTCACGCATAAATTCGTTGTTCATGGGCCGGATGTTATGCATGGTTCGCGGGGGCTCAAGGTTAGATTTTCCGAACGAATTTTCCAGGGCGGCGGAGCCGCAACCAAAGTCTAATCCTGTCTGTTTTTTCGGTTGGACATAAAGGTTGTCACAACCGCTGCGCTTGAGAAGGATTTTTTTAATCCGCTGTCGAAAAGCCGAAGCCGTTTCAACTCAGGGGTCAGTACAGTAAAACCGTGATTTTAATTTTTTATTCACTTTGCAATCCGGGAGAAGGTTCGCATAATAGAGGCCTTATGGAAAAAAAACCTTACAATCAAATTAATACCGGCATTAACCTTGAGGAGTTTATCAACGTAGCTGAATTGCGCTGTGACGGACGGAGGCCGGATCAGATGCGTCCGATTAAATTCACCCGCGATTTTACTATTAACGCCAAAGCCTCGGTTCTGGTTGAAATGGGAAACACCAAGGTGATCTGTGCGGTCAGTGTGGATGAAACTCTGCCGGGTTGGATGCGTGCGCAAAATATAGAAGGAGGCTGGTTGACGTGCGAATATTCCATGCTTCCGAGCGCCACGCCGGATCGCGCCAAGCGCGAAGCGACCGCCGGCAAGCTCGGCGGACGCACGATGGAGATTCAGCGCCTGATCGGACGCGCCTTGCGTTCGGTCATTGATTTGAAAAAACTGGGCCGCCGGCAGCTTTATATCGACTGTGATGTGATTCAGGCTGACGGCGGAACGCGCACGGCCTCCATTACCGGCGCGTATGTGGCATTACGCATGGCGGCGGATCGTCTTCTGGCCGAAAAGGTTCTGAAAGAAGATCCGATCAAGGAGGCGATTGCCGCCGTCAGTGTCGGGATGTACAAAGGCGTTTCTCTGCTTGATCTTTGTTATTTTGAGGATTCGGCTGCCGAGGTGGATATGAATGTCGTGATGACGGCATCAGGGAAGCTGGTTGAAGTGCAGGGCACTGCAGAAGGCGAGCCGTTCACCAAAGAACAGATGGCGGACATGATGGTTCTCGCCGAGAAGGGGATTTCCGAGCTTCTTGAAGCCCAGAAAGTGTAGGGATCTGGATTCTTCAGCAGAAATATCTGTTGTTTTTGTTTTTCCAAACATTGGAAAACGTTCCGGCACCCGCAAATGGGATGACGCATTTTGTGCCGGATTCCTTTTGCGCGCGGTGTTGACAGTTGTCAAAAATAAGGTATCTTGCCGTCCATGCATTCAGAGAGGCGTGAAGCGAACGCCCGGCAACCTGACAACCAAAGGTGCCCCGGCCTTGCAAAAGGCGATGCGCCCCGCGAGGGGAAAGTTGACGTTCAACCGCATCTCCCGATTCTTCTCTGATTACAGACTTGAAACCAAAAAGGGAGAAAAATCATGAGCAAGAAACCTGAAACGCTGGCGTTGCATGCCGGCTACACCCCGGATTCCACAGGAAGCTGCGCTGTTCCGGTTTACAGAACCAGTGCCTATGTTTTTCGCGACACCGAGCATGCCGCCAACCTGTTTGGCTTGAAAGAGCTGGGCAACATCTACTCGCGACTGATGAACCCGACCTGCGACGTGCTTGAACAGCGCGTCGCCGCGCTCGAAGGAGGAGCCGGCGCTCTCGCCGTCGCCTCCGGAACGGCCGCCATTTTCTACAGCATCATCAATCTCGCTCAGGCAGGCGATGAGATTGTTTCGTCGAGCAATCTCTACGGCGGAACTTATACACAGTTTAATAACATTCTTCCGCAGCTTGGAATCAAGGTGCGGTTTGCCGACCCCTCCGATCCGCAGAATTTTTCCGCAGCGATTACGGAAAAAACGAGGGCGCTTTATACCGAGACCATTGGCAATCCGTCGCTGGATGTCTCCGATATCAAAGCCATTTCAACAATCGCGCACGCCAACGGTCTTCCGCTGATCGTGGACAGCACGTTCACCACGCCGCACCTGCTGCGCCCGATCGAACACGGCGCGGACATCGTTGTCCATTCACTCACCAAATGGCTGGGCGGACACGGCAACGGCATCGGCGGGATTGTGGTGGATTCCGGACGGTTTAACTGGGCGGCGGGAAAACATCCTCTGCTTTCCGAGCCGGATGAAAGCTACCACGGCATCCGTTATGCCATTGACCTTCCGGACGGACTTCGTCCGCTCGCCTATATTCTGCGGATGAGGCTGGTTCCTCTGCGCAATCTGGGCGCCTGTCTGTCGCCCGATAACGCCTGGCAGTTCCTTCAAGGAATCGAAACGCTGGCCCTCCGGATGGAGCGGTACAGCGCCAATGCGCTGGCCGTGGCGAAATTTCTCGAAACGCGGAATGAAGTGGAGCGGGTTCGTTTCCCGGGACTCGAAAGCCATCCGTCGCATTCCGTTGCAAAGAAGCTTTTCCGCAACGGATTCGGTGCCACGGTGGTGTTCGAACTCAAGGGCGGTGAAACCGCCGGAAAACGGTTTATTGAAAAACTCCGGCTCTTTTCGCATGTCGCCAATGTCGGCGATGCGAAAAGTCTGGCGATTCATCCGGCAACCACGACGCACTCGCAGCTTACGTCCGCGCAGCAGGCGGAAGGCGGGATCACTCCCGGTCTGATTCGTCTGTCTATCGGACTGGAGCACATCGACGACATTCTCGCCGATCTTGAACAGGCAGTAAGGGCGGGATGAATCCCTCCCGGAAAATTGAAAGATATGAAAACGGTTGAAACCAAATTTTTCACCTGCGACAAGCTGGTTCTGCGGAGCGGGGTCGAGTTCGGCCCTGTCACGCTGGCCTATGAAACCTACGGCACGCTCAACTCCCGCCGTGACAATGTCATCCTGCTGTTTCACGCGCTGACCGGTTCGCAGCATGCCGCCGGTTTCAACGCCGCCGTGCCGGGTGTCGGAGAACGGTGGAATGCAGAGTGCCAGACCGGATGGTGGAGCGACTATATCGGGCCGGGGAAAGCGCTGGACACCGGTCGTTTTTTTGTCATTTGCGCCAATTATTTCGGCGGATGCTACGGCAGCACCGGCCCCTCATCCATCGATCCGGAAACCGGGAAACCGTATGGCGGAAGTTTTCCCCGCATACACTTCAGCGATATCGTTGATTCTCAACTGCCGCTGCTTGCCCATTTCGGCATCGAGAAACTGCACGCGGTTATCGGCGCTTCGCTCGGCGGAATGCTCACGGCCAATCTGGTTTCGCGGTATCCGCAAATTACGGATCGCGTCATTGCCATCGCCTGCGGCATCGAGCCGACCACGCTGATTCGCGCCCATAACATTGAGCAGATTCTGGCGATTGAAAACGACCCGAATTTCCGCAACGGAAACTACTACGACGGCGAGCCGCCGGCGCGCGGACTGGCGCTGGCGCGGATGATTTCGCACAAAACCTATGTCTCGCTCGACTTCATCGAAGCGCGCGCTCATAACCGCTGGGAACAGGAATACGACGAATTCTCGTGGTATAAAGTCTGTTCTCCGCTGGAATCCTACATTCTGCATCAGGGCCGGAAACTCGTTCGCCGTTTTGATGCCAACAGTTATCTTCACCTGATCGCCGCCTGGTCGGATTATCACCTTTTGCGCGACTGCGGCGCACCGGACTACATGACGCTGTTTCAGCACTGTAAACACCAGCGCTACACGATCTTCACCATTGACGACGACTATTGCTTCTATCCGGAAGAGCAGGAGTATTACCGCAAACGGCTCGAAGACAATTGAAGGCAAACCGAAGGATTATCTCTCATAAAGCGGGCTTTTTTTCCAGTCCTGAAGTGTTTCCTGATCCGCTTTCAATAGACTTCGGCCTTCTTTGTTTTGAGCCTTGAGAACGCCGTGCCGCAGCAGTGTAACCGGTACACCGCCTTTCAGACTCATATTGATTTCATAGCGGTTGAATCCGGAAACCAATCCCCGGAAAACCATTCCGTTCAACATCGTAATAAGTACGACCGTCCGTTCCATCATCAGAGGGAAAAGCGTTTTGTTTTTTATGTAATGCAGTCTGAACGCTTTGCGCGGAGGTTCATCCGGCTGGATTGAGATGTCCTTGCCGCGATGTAGCCGGGCGGTGAGCTCATCGTGGTTTCCGGCCCGGCAAACAAAGAGGATCTCGATTTTTGAAACCTTTTTTTCCGCCGGAACGTCTTCCGGGTCTCCGCCGGACCTGATCTGCATCCCGTGCGCGGAATGGTTGATGACGGTGCCGGTCAAAACTGTCCCGTCACGGCGGTAAAAACAGGCAATCTCGCCGGATTTCGTTATTTCGTCAAATACGGAAGGCGTTAAGCCGGTTTCGATATATTCGCGGAATCCTTTCAGCATATTTTTATTCCTTTTTAGTAAGCCCCGGTTAAAAACCGGAACCGGTGCCGGATGTGTTTTTATCGAAAATAAAGGGGGATGAAAACAAAAACAACCGCGCAGGCGGCATTCTTTCCGTTTCGCGTCGGATTTGCAATCCCGTTCCTTATTTTGGAACCTTCGTTTCGCGAAGGGTCCGATGATGTTCAGCTTTCTTTACGGTGAAAACAATTGATTCAGTTTTTCGAGCGTCAGGCCTTCGAGCGAATCAACGACTGCATCGGCTTGCGTGAGAAATTCCGCTGTATAGCTGTTGGTGACAGACAGAACGTTTAATCCTGCCCCTTTGGCCGAAGCGATTCCCGCCGGGGTGTCTTCAATCGCCAGGCCGCCGGTTACGCCGAGTTTTTGCATGGCCAGCCTGTACGGCGCGGGATCGGGCTTGCTGATATGCGTGTCGTTGGCGGTGACGATCGTGTTAAAAGCGTCTGAAACACCGAGTTTTCCAAGGATGGGAAGAATATCCTCGCGCAGCGCGCCGGAGCAGATGGCCAGCGGAATGTTTCCGGAAAGACAGTTGATCAGCTCAACGGCTCCGGGCAGGGCGGCGGCTCCGTCGCTTTCGAGCAGTTCCTGAAACGCGGCGGCTTTCCGTTCAATCAGTGCTGACAGTTCGGCTTTTCCAAGGTTTGGAACGGCGGTTCGAAAGGTGTCGCGGTCATCGAAACCGATGTAGGTCCGGATATAGTCCGCCCACGAAATGGTTTTGCCGAGCGGCTCAAACACCTTGTTGAACGCCGACCAGTGCAGCCGTTCAGAATCCACGATGATGCCGTCAAAATCAAAAAGTACTGCTTCAATCATGGGAAGAACTCAGCCACAAAAAACATAAAAAAGCACGAAAAAAAAAGGGGCGCTGACTTCCGGCTCTGTCCTCTGATCTCTGGCTTCCAAACGCTATTGCGTATCGAGGTATTCCCCTGCATCGAGATCCTGAAGGACTTTTTGTTCGGTGTATTCGCCGGAGGGGCGGTTGAGTTTGTTGTTTTTGAGCCAGAAGAAGGGTTTTTTCTGGGCGCCGGCAACGGCTTTGCAATGTTTGGCGATTTTGTCGAAGGTCACGACGGTCTGGTTGAGGTAGATGCCGAGCAGCGGCGGGCAGCCGTTCCGGCTGACATTTTCGACAATAAAATCTTTGGTCCTGGCGCTCTGTTCAACGTACAGATTGCGGGCTTCGAAAATTTTCTCGGCGAAGGCTTCGTAGTTTTGGTGTTTCGGATCGAGCGACAGGCTGAGATTGGTGAGGATGGTTTCGATCCGCGTGTAGAGCAGATCCAGTTTTTCCAGGAATGTGCGGAAAAAGGGGTGTTTTGAATAGGGCTGAAGTCTGATGTTCAGGTTGCAAAGCACTTTTACATGATCGCCTATCCGCTCGATTTCAACAATGCAGCGGTCGAGGTGCTGAATGAGCACCGCCTGACGGCGGGAAAGAACGCGGGAGGTGATGTGCGCGAGATAGTCGCGGAAAGCCAGTTTGATGGCATCAATGGATTTTTCATTTTGATTGATTGTGCGCACGGACTTTGCATCCGGCCCGGTGAGCAGCGTCCTGTCGAGTTGCAGACTTTCGCGGCAGAGGTTGACGGCCCGTTGCAGTTCGTTCATGGCGGCATGCAGCGCCTGTTCCGGCATGGGAATAAGTTTTTCGTCGAGAAAACCGGACTGCGGCGCAGCCTTTTTCGAAGGGGTAATCCGCCGGATGAATGCGGCGTACAGCGGAGTGAAAGGCAGGATCATCAGCGCGGTAATAATCATTTTAATCGTGTTGGCGTTGGCGGCCTGATGAATGAGGTCTCCGGGAAGAAGCGGAATCCAGCGATAAAACAGCGGTGCGGACAGTGCGGCGGCGACACCGCTGAACAGATTGAAAACCAGATGCGCCACGGCGCTGCGCCGCGCATCAATGCCGGCGCCGATACTGCCCAGCAGGGCGCTGGCGCAGGTGCCGATGTTGGCACCGATCAGGATCGGGAAAACGCCGGAAAGGTCGGTAATGACTCCCGCCTGAATGAGCGCAAAACTCATTCCGATCACTGCGCCGCTGCTCTGGATGATTCCGGTGACGGCTGCGGAGAGCAGAATGCCGCGAATCATTCCGCCGGGTGTCGCTCCGTGAATCTGCGTAAACAGCGGAACAAAGGTATCGCGGTACGGGGCGATGGCGGCGCTCATGGTGGACATGCCGAGAAAAAGCAGACCGAACCCGGTCAGCGCCAGCCCTGCCTGTTTGACCCGCGGCTGCGGCGCGGCAAGATTCAGCAGCACGCCGAGTGTGATGGCGGCAAAACAGCAGTCGGCCAGATTAAACGAAATCATCTGCATGGAAAGTGTTGTGCCGATATTGGCGCCGAGCATCACCGGAATGGATGCGGTCAGGGTCATCAGTCCGGCGTTAATGAATCCGGCCAGCATAACGGTTGCGGCGCTGCTTTGAATCAGCAGTCCAAGGAGGGTGCCCGTTCCCAGTCCGTATGCCGGATTGCGGGTGGCGCGGGCGAGGATGCGGCGCAGACTGTCGCCTGCGCATTTTTTCAAGCCATCGGTCAGGATGGTCATACCGAAAATAAAAAGAGCCAAACCGCCGATCACCGTGAGTGCTTTCATAAAATCTCTCAGATTGTTCGTTCCCGGTTCCCGGTGATCATTCATCGGTGGCTGTGAATGTTTCCGCCGGGTGCGGCGGGAGGGGTTCGGGCGGATTGTTTTTAAGATAAAAATAACGGGCGGCCAGACCGGCCCAGGCGGCGGCAAGGACAAGAAGAATCCACAGTTTTTCTTCGTCCGTCAGTGCAAACCGTCCGCGGAGCCAGATGATCAGCTCTTCAAAGATCAGCGGTTTTTTTTTCATTATAAAACTCACAACAGGCGCTTGCCAATCAACCGCCGCAGTGTAGCGTGCGGCTGCGGCGCAGGAAAGTGAATAAGCGAACGAATCTGCCGGAACGGAACGGGAAAAGAATTTTTAAAACACGGCTGGTATTTTTTCCAGGGTTCGGAAACACTGGGCCGCCTTATGAATGCCGCCCGCACCGCCGCCTCGTCGTCGTACCGCGCACTGCTGTCTGTTGCGGTGCCGCTGGTGATTACCTCTGTTTCATTCACGGTGCAGAATTTTTGCGACCGCATGTTTCTGGCCTGGTACAGCCCCGTCACCCTGCAGGCGGCTGTTCCGGCGGGGATTCTTTTTTTCACGATGGTATGCGGATTTATGGCCGCTGCCGGTTTTGCGAGCAGTCTGGTCGCGCAGTATTACGGAAGCGGCGACCTCCGCAGTTGCAGCCGTTCCCTCGCGCAGGCTGTTTTTCTGGCGCTTTTTTCGTTTCCGCTGATTCTTCTGCTGATTCCTGCCGGGCGCTGGATTCTTGCACTCGGCGGCCATCCGCCGGAAGTGCTGGCGGCGGAAAAAACCTATTTTACGGTTTTGATGTCGGGGGGATTGTTTCTGCCGCTTTCCGCAGCGGCAGCCAGTTTTTTTTCAGGGCGCGGGTTGACCCGAACGGTTATGCTGTGCGCGCTGGCCGGAACGGTTATGAATCTCGTTTTGAACGGGCTGCTGATTTTCGGTGTCGGGCCGTTTCCGGAAATGGGAATTGCCGGCGCGGCATTCGCTTCCGTGATTTCCGGGTTTCTTTCGCCGGTGATGATGCTGTGGATCTGTTTTTCCGAAAAAAGCAACCGGCTGTATGATACGCGCAATCTTTTTTATTTCGATCCGGATCTTTTCCGGCGGCTGCTTCGGTTCGGTATTCCTTCGGGATTGCACCTTGCGTTCAATACCGCGTCGTTTACGCTGTTTGTTCTGCTGATCGGGCGGCTCGGTGAAACCGCTTTTATGGCGGCCAACATCGCGCTGAGCGTCAACATGATTGCGTTTATGCCCGCTATCGGAATTGGACAGGCTGCCGGTATTCTTGCGGGACAGCATATCGGACGGCGTGATCTCGACGGCGCGTCCGCCGTCGGCTGGCGCGCTGTGCATCTCGGCTGGGTTTATACGCTCTGCGCCGCAATGACGTTTGTTCTGATGCCGGAATTCTATATCCGTCTTTTTGCGAACGGTGATGTCCCGTTCGGCGAAGTGGTCAGTCTGGCCCGCACGTTGCTGATTTTTGCCGCCTGCTGGGGACTGATGGACGCGACAAATCTGATTCTTTCCGGTGCGCTGCGCGGCGCCGGGGACACCCATTTTGTCATGTGGTATGAAACGGCTATGGCGTGGTTTTTCTTTGCGGCGGGCGAACTGCTGATTGTGCTGGTATTAAAACGGGGTGTTCTGGCGGCATGGGCATGGGCGCTTGTTTATATTTCATTGCTGGCTCTCGGGATGATTGCCCGTTTCCGGTCAAACCGCTGGCAGCGCATTGAGCTGATTGAACGTCGCGAGCCGGTTCCGGAACCGGTTTCGGCTGATGGCATACCGGCCTGAAATATCGAAACGAAAATCGGGGCGCAGTTGATATCCGGCGGGCGGCTGTTCCCCTGCGGCAGGGGCGGGCCTCTTTCCCGGCGCGGAAGCGGCAACTCCGTTGTATTTTTTTTTTTTTTTTTTTTTCTGCGGTTTGCCGCAGCTCACTTTTCGGTTTGGCCGGTTCCGCCGATCATATACCCTGATCCCAGACACATCCCGATGACCGTTTTTGTTTTCAGCGTCCAGGGCAGCATAATAAACAGTCCTGCATGGAACAGCAGCGCGCCAAGGAGAACGAAGGCTTTTATGAGCGCCGCCCGTATCCGGCAGATTGCCAGAAGCCGGGCGGCCCGCACCGCGTGCAAATACGATTTCAGCGCTTCGGTTTTGAGCAGTTGAATCGACAGGTGTTTACAGTCGGCCAATTAACTCATCCTTTTTCTGTTTAGCGGCTCCATCAAGAAGTTTCAACGCTTCTTCGATCGTTACATTGCTTTTATCCGGGTTTTTCATACGTATCTTCCTTGTTCAGAACCGGGGAACATTTCCCATTTCTCCGCCGGACTGTAAACGGAATCGATTTCCATTGGCCCGGGTTGTTTTTGACCGTTATTTCCGAATAAACCGGATGCGGAAAGGAGGGTCTTGCTATTCAGAGCATCTTTGATAAAACTCCCGCCATGAAAACGTTGAAAATTCTTGTTCTGAACGGCCCGAACCTTAATCTGCTCGGCACGCGCGAGCCGGAAATCTACGGCACCGAAACGCTCGCCTCGATTGGGCAGGAACTGAACGCCTGTGCCGCAACGCTGGGCGGCGTGGAGCTGGAATTCCGCCAGAGCAACGCCGAGAGCGATCTGATCACCTGGATCGGTGAAAGCCGCGGAAAATTTGACGGCATCATTATCAATCCCGCCGCCTACACCCACACCAGTCTCGGCTTGGGCGACGCCATCAAAGCGGTTGCCAAAGAAGTTCCGGCGGTTGAAGTCCATTTGAGCAACACACACGCCCGCGAAGAAATCCGCCATAAAAGCCTGACCGCTTCCGGCTGCATCGGGCAGATTATGGGTTTCAAGGGCTATGGGTACATCCTCGCGCTTGAAGCACTCGTTAAAACGCTTCGGAATAAATGACGAAAGACCCAACTCCGAAAAAACGTTAGATTCTTCTGTTGAAGAATCTAAACCAGTTGCGCAAAGAAGCTGTTAAACACCAGCTCAGCGGGAAGATTGCGCTCCAGCTGGCGGCCCATTTCCTCCACAGCGGCGACGCGCCGCAGTGCTTCGGCCCGTGTACAGAGCATGGCCTGCCGGGCGAGTTGTTCGGTATCGTCCTGAAAGTGCAGGGCGCACTCGTCCTGTTCCAGCACCGTCATCAGAACATCGCGCTGCCAGCGGAGCATGGTGCGTAACATTTCGGTGCGCGACTCGATCAGGCGGGCGGTTGAACGGGCATCGAGCAGGGTTTTGGATTCTTTTGCCGACAAATCTTCCGGCAGACGTTCCGTCTCTTCCGCCTCAAACTCTTTTTTCAGTTCGTCGAGTATTCCCATGATACGGCCCGTGAAAAGTCCGGCTTCCGGGATGGTTGCCGGCGGAAGTTCGCCGAGGATATCCAGCAGGGGGTCTTTCCAATGTCTGGAAATCTCATCGTCTTCATCGGCCAGTGAAATGCGCTGACAACGCGATGAAATGGTCGGTAAAAGAGCTTGCGGTTCATCGGTTATCAGAATGAGCAGCGTTCTGTCCGGCGGTTCCTCCAGCGTTTTTAAAAAGGCATTCGATGCGTCGGGGCCCAACCGGTCGGCGCACAGAATCACGCCCGCTTTCCAGCCGCCTGCAAATGAGGTTTGGGAGAGCTGACGGATCAGGTCGCGGATTTCATCGATTGTAATCTGCCGGCTTTTGCTCTGCGGTTCGACCCAAAAGATATCGGGGTGTGTGCGTTTCCGGACCTGCGGATGGCTGTTGAAAATCAGGTTGAGCAGGTTTTCGGCAAAGCGCAGGGCCGCGCCGTGCGGCGCACCCTGCAGCAGGTAGGCATGCGCCAGCTTGCCGTTCTGCCAGCTTTTTTCGATGCCGTCCCATGCCTCACTGAATTGATTTGAGTTCATAACGTATTTCACCACGGAATACACTGAATACACGGGAAGAACGCAACCGCAAATTACGCGAATGAACGCGAATCAGAGTTCCTGTTTAATCCTGTTCATCCTGTAATCCTGTCTAAAGTTTATCATTCGCGCCTATTCGCGCAATTCGCGGTTAAAAAACTGTGCTGCAATCACGTTCCAGATGTCAGAAGAGACGGCATCAGGATCCTGCGCGGCATTGACGATGCGCAGGCGTTCCGGATTTTCCCTTGCCAGCTTTAGATACCCGTTGCGCACCCGTTCATGGAAGGCGCGTTCCTCCAGTTCAAAGCGGTCGGCGGCTTCGCCGGTTGCGGTCTGCCGCCGGGCGATCCGCTCAAAGCCGGCAGAGACTTCCAGATCGAGCAGCAGGGTGAGATCCGGCGTTACGCCGTTGATCGTAAAGCGGTTGATGGCCTGAACGTCTGCAACCGGCAGACCGCGTCCGTAACCTTGGTAGGCCGTGGTTGAGTCGATAAAGCGGTCGCAGATCACCCAGGTGCCTTTTTCGAGGTTTGGACGGATCACTTTTTCCACCAGTTGGTTGCGGCTGGCTTCGAACAGCAGCAGCTCGGCCCGCCCGCAGGGGGCTTCGCCCGCCTGATTGTGCTGGAGAATATTGCGGATTTCTTCGCCCAGCGCGGTGCCGCCCGGCTCGCGGGTATAGATTGCCTTAATGCCGCGTTCCGCCAGCCGCTGAATCAGCGCCGTGGCCTGTGTCGATTTTCCGGAACCTTCCGGCCCCTCCAGTGTAATCAGTTTTCCTCGCTTGTTCCCTTTTTCTGTTGAATGTCT
>JALOTS010000079.1 GCA_025457785.1 Pontiellaceae bacterium
ACGAAATGTGGAATCGGTTCTTCGCAAGGTTTCCGATCGCTACATTGATGTGCTGAGCCGCATAGAAGACGACTATTTACAGGAACGTTCGGCGGATGTGCGGGATGTAACCCGCCGGATCAGCAACAATCTGGCAGGCGGGCGGATCGACCGGATGGCCTATCTGGAGCGCCCCTGTATTGCCGTTGCGCATGATTTTTCCCCATCCGACACGGCGGGAATGAATCCGAACGTCGTCCATGCACTGGTTGCGGATCTGGGCAGCGCGACATCACATGCGGCCATTATGGCCCGTGCGCTGGACATTCCGGCGGTTGTCGGATTGCATACGGTCAGCAAACTCGTCAGGTCGGGAGAAACCCTGCTGGTGGACGGAAACAGGGGGCAGGTGATTATCCGTCCGACATCCGAACGCCTGCTGGCTTACGCGCAAAAGGTGGAAGGCCAGAAATCGATTCGCTGCGAGCTGGAAACATTAAAAAACAAAACATCTGAAACCAAAGACGGCTGTTGCATACCGATTTCCGCCAATATTGAACTCCCTTCCGAGGTTCCGGCTATTGCAAAATACGGCGCAAAAGGAATCGGACTTTTCCGTACAGAGTTTTTATTTCTGGGCAAAAATGAGCCGCCGGATGAAGAGAAACAGATGCAGGTTTACAGTGATGCGGCGGATCGCTGCGCACCGGATCGTGTTGTTATTCGCACACTGGATCTCGGCGGGGATAAACTCTTCGGCAATCTGAAAACCGCCCCTGAAATGAATCCGTTTCTCGGCTGGCGAGCCATCCGCTATTGTCTGTCCAATCCGCTGCTTTTTAAGACACAGTTGCGCGCCGTTCTTCGTGCGGCCGCCGGACGTAATATTTCGGTAATGTATCCGATGGTTTGTACGCTCAATGAGGTGCTGCAGGCGAATGCGGTTCTGGAGGAATGCCGGCAGGAGCTTAAAAAAGAGGGTCTTCCCTGTGCCGAAAAGCTGCCGACGGGTGTGATGATTGAAATTCCTTCTGCGGCGCTCACGGCGGACCGCATTGCGCCGCATGTCGATTTCTTCAGCATCGGCACTAATGACCTGATTCAGTACACACTGGCGGTTGACCGGGTGAATGAAAATATAGCGCATTTGTATATGCCGACACATGTTTCCGTTCTGAAACTCATCCGATGCGTTGTGCGGGCAGGACGTGCCGGACGGATTCCGACGGCCGTATGCGGACAAATGGCCGCCGCGCCGGAACTGGTTCCGCTGCTCATCGGGCTGGGCGTGGAGGCGTTAAGCATCAATCCGTCATCGGTTCCGATGATAAAAGAAGTCATTCGCAATCTGAATTATTCGGATTGCCGCACGCTGGCAAATCATGCGCTGAAGTCTGAATCCGCCGACGAAGTCATGGCGCGATGCCGTGCTCTGCTCGAAAAAACATCGCCGGAAATTCTTGAGTTGATCAGTTGAAGCGAGTACATTCCTGAGAGATTCATCAATCCGGATAAACGAATTAATAACAGGAATCAGTATTATGAGCAAAATCCGCTCCGATCATGTTTTTACCTCCGAATCGGTTTCTGAAGGCCATCCCGACAAGGTTTGCGATCAGATTTCTGATGCCGTTCTTGATGCGTGCCTTGCGCAGGATGCCCGCAGCCGCGTGGCCTGCGAAACACTGGTCAGCACCAATCTCGTGGTGAATGCCGGCGAAATCACCTGCTCCGGCTGGGACAACATCAATCCGGAAGCCATCGCCCGCCAGGTGGTGCGCGAAATCGGATACGACCGGGCCGAACTTGAGTTCTGTGCCGACACGTTTACCTACATTGGCCGCCTTCATGAGCAATCGGCGGATATTTCGCAGGGCGTGACTGCCACGGAAAATCACGAACAGGGCGCGGGTGATCAGGGCATGATGTTCGGATATGCTTCGGATGAAACCGGCGCATTAATGCCGGCGCCGCTTTACTACAGCCACCTGCTTCTCGATGAACTTCAAAAAATCCGCAAGGCGGGAACGATCCCTTATTTGCGTCCGGACTCCAAATCTCAGGTTTCCATCAAATATATCAACGGATCTCCCGATCATATTACTTCGGTTGTCATTTCACATCAGACCGCTGATGTACCGCTGGAAACCATCCGTAAAGATCTGATCGGCGTAGTGAAAAATGTGCTGGGGCCGACCGGGCTGCTTAAAGAGCAGATTGACTATTATATTAATCCAACCGGGAAATTTGTAACAGGCGGACCCCATGGCGATGCCGGACTGACCGGACGGAAAATTATTGTGGACACCTACGGCGGAGTCGGCAGTCATGGCGGCGGTGCGTTCTCCGGCAAAGACCCCTCCAAAGTGGACCGGTCGGCCGCTTATTACGCCCGGTATGTGGCCAAAAACATTGTCGCTTCCGGTCTGGCAAAAAAGTGTGAAGTTCAAGTGGCCTATGCCATTGGTGTCGCAAAACCGCTCAGCATTAACGTAGATACCTACGGCACTGGAACGCTGGAGGATTCTGCGCTCGAAGAAATTGTTTCCTCCGGAACTCTGTTTGATTTCCGTCCGGCTTCGCTGATTAAAGAGCTGGATCTGCTTTCGCCGAAAGGCTGGAGCTACCGCGAAACCGCAGCATACGGCCATTTTGGACGTGCGCAGTTTCCGTGGGAAAAAACGGATAAAATCAGCGCGTTGCGGTCTGCCGCAAAATAGTTTGGTTTTTGCTGTTGATTCACCCATGGTCACACAGTACATTCTGCGCCTCTCTAATGCACCCATAGCTCAACTGGACAGAGCATCTGACTACGAATCAGAAGGTTGCAGGTTCGACTCCTGCTGGGTGCGCCATTCAACTCTCCAGCGAAATCTAATGACTGAAAGAACAGTGAAAAATACGCCAGCCAATGCATGTGCGAACCGGCGCTGAATGGCACGGTGCCTTGCGCCGCCATCCGGCTTGATACTCTTTGAGATCTTTCGCGGCTGAAACCTCTTTATTCCGGATTTCGGAAAAAATCACCTTTCCAAGGTTCAGAAGCCCGCTATACTGCCTTTCTGTTCCGGAGGCTGTTGGCTGACATTCAATGTACAGGCTTGGCAAAAATCGCGAATGGATAATCGCGTTCGATGTAATCATACGAGAGGAGCTGTCCTGTGTCCCGAAATGAAACAAAGGAACGCTTGCGGCAGGATATAGCCATCTGGTTTGCAGACGGTGTGATTGACGCAGCAACGCTGGAGGTTCTTCAAGAACGCTACGAATCCCGGCGTTTTGGCTGGGTTGGAGTCGTCAAATATATCGGAATCACCGGCGGGCTGTTGGCTTTCTTTGGAATTATCGGCATGATCACGGCCATGGTGCAGTCCGGCGCATTTGCGGCCATCGTGCTGGGCGGCGTGGGCGGCGGTATCACGTATTGGGGCCTGCGATTGTCCGGCGACATCGGAAACCGTTATGCCGTTTCTTCCAAAGTCGTGCTGACGCTTGGAGTCCTTCTCTGGACCAGTGCCATCGGTCTTCTCGCAGATGTCATCGGAATGAAAGAAGGAAGGGTGCTTCTGGTAACCGGGCTTATCTGTCTCCCCGTCGGCTTTTTTCTGGCATACCGAAGCCGGAACCCATATCTCCTGATTGTTGCATTGCTGGGTCTTTATCACTGGATTGGCTCATGGAACGAAATGTGGGGACGCTCCACCTATGAGTTCTCTGTTCAGGACCCTCAAGTCATGAGCCTCGCGGCATTTTTCGGCATAGTAATTGGCGTTTACCACGAGCGAAAACTCTATCCAAAGACAGGCCGATTCTATCTGGCTTGGGAATCGATGGGGCTCCTCTACCTGAATATGTCGCTGCTCATCCTTTCCATTTGGGGCTTCCAGGAAGCCTCACCCCTTGTCTGGATTCTCGTATTTACGGCGTTCACGCTTGCGCAACTCGTATGGGGGGCGATGTGTCAGAACGGCCTCTTCCGGGGATTCGGCATCACATTTTTCGCGATCAATGTGTTCACCCGCTATCACGAGTTGTTTTGGGAACGACTTTATCTTGGCCAGTATCTTTTGGCAGGCGGCGGGATCCTCCTGATCCTGGGAGTCTGCACAGAGGTCGTTGTCCGGGCACTCCGCCGGAAAGGGGGTGCCGCGTGAATTTGAACCAACGTACCCATACACGCATTCATGGGGAAATCGATGACCTGATGCGCCTTGGCATTCTGAATGAAAATCAGGTCATTCAGCTGAAAGAACGGTATCCGTCCGCAGCGTGGAATTTCATGGCGTTGGTGCGCGCCTTTTCCGTACTGGGCGCATTGACGGCCGTTGCCGGAATCATCGTGCTGGTCCGTGAACATCTCAACTGGTGGTTGTTATCGGAGGCCGGCCTGGCGCTTTTTGCGACGGGCACTCTTATTCTTGGCCACCGACTCCGCCCCGGAAGCGGGGCGGCGGCAATTTATGAAACCGTGGAATTGATTGGCTGCATTGCTGTGCAGGGCCTGATAACGGTGCTGGCCATTCACTACTCGACGGGAAGCAGGAACTGGCCTGGTCTGGTAGGCGTTCAAACCATGGTCTTGGTTCTTCTTGCCTATCTCCTGGCTAACCGGCTTGCACTCTGGTATGCGTGTATTAACTTTTTTTTCTGGTTTGGCGCGGAGACCGGCTACCTATCCGGATGGGGTTGTTACTGGCTGGGCATGACCTATCCAGTACGGTTTCTCGGTGCGGGAACCGGCACACTGCTTCTGTCCTGGCTGCACGCCACGGCGGTTCGCGGACGCTGGGCGGTTTTCAGCCGCGTCTATGCGCATTTCGGTCTGCTGGTGATCCATCTGGCGCTCTGGTTCCTTTCGCTTTTCGGTTACTATGAGAACTACGACATCCGCTGGTCGGATACACAGGGCGAGCGCATCGTGTTCAGTCTGCTCTGGGCCGCAGCGGCAGGCGGATGCCTGTTTGCTGGAGCCAGATATGGTGTTCGACTCCTGCGTGGCTACGGCCTGACCTTTCTCATCATCAACCTCTACACCTTCTACTTTCAGTTCGTGGCTGCCAATACAGGCGAGGCTTGGTTTTTGCACCTGCTCTTGACTGGCGGCAGCCTGCTCTGGCTGGGTCTGCATCTTGAACGCAAGCCTCGAAAGGACAAGGAATAGAATTGAGTTGTGCAGACGTTTTTATACAGGAGGGAGATTCCCGACAAAACAACCCAAAGAAAAACAGAGTCGAACATCCTTTTTTTGTTACGAAAAAATGATAGATTCCTCGAATGAGGAATCTAAGGAGGAGCTGCTATGAAAAAACGGAATGAAATAAAGATGGAGTTCAACGGGGCTGATCGGCGAACAGGCCTCATCCCGATCCTGTTTTTACTGTTGATCGCCGCCGGAGCATTTCACGCCTTGGCGCAGCAACCCGTCCGTAAAGATTTACGGTTGTTCTATCAGCAGAGTTGCGTGCGTTGTCACGGTGCTGACGGCGCGGCGCTCGGCGCGGATGGCAAAAAACTCAGCGGAGCCGATCTGACCGACCCGGAGTTTCAGAAAAAGACCGGCGATGCGGCCATGGTAAAAATCATTCTGAAAGGAAAATTCTTTGGATTGGCGATGCCGGGATATAAAGATGAACTTACGGAAGAAGAAGCACAGAAATTAGTTACCGACATTATTCGCACGAGTCAAAAGGGAAAACCGATCCGGCCGGACGTTATGAAGTAGGGCGGCGGGAACAGGCAGTGTTTGCGTATGATAAAAAGTTTCGGGCGGTTTGTGTTTTTTCTGGCAGTTTGGTTGCAGGCCGCTTCGATAGAAGCGGCTCCGGTTTTGTTTTTCGATGCCCGGCAGCAGGGAAGTTTCAATATCGGCGCAGCGCAGGCCTCGATTTCCCGCGAGTTTCAGAAAGCCCCGTTCAACCGCGACCTGCTGGTGATCACCTATTCCATTCCCGGCCAAACCGCAGCGGGCGTTTGGGCGAAAGAATATCCCTCGACATTGTCCGCCGGATCCATTGACATTATTCAGCTCGGAATTTATGTTCCCGAAGGGCAGGGCGGGGATGTTGCATTTGCCGTGGAAATCAAAGGCTCGGCAGGAATCCAGCGTTTCCCGGTGCATCTGAGTTCCGGCTGGAACACCGTGCGCGAATTGATCGACTGGAACAGGATCGGGCAGCTCAATGAAACGGTTCTGCTGATTCAGCGCATCGGCGGCGATGATCCGGCCGTCGGACTTCTCCGGCTGGATATGACTTTTCAGAAACTTCCGCTTTGGCAGAAACTGCGCAGTACGCTTTGGGGCCGGCTCGGCGGCGTTGCGGCATTCAGTTCATTGTTAAGCCTGCTGGCCGTGATTCTGCGTCGCAAGCCAAAAACGGTTATCCAGGGGTTTGCACGTGACCTGATGTTTGGTGTCGCGACGGTTTTGATGATTTCATCGGTGCTTTGCGTTTACGCCATTGGACGGATGAATCCGCTCGATTCCGGCTGGCTCTGTTTTTATGTTGCCGCCGCCGGGGCAGGGGTCAGCCTGCTTCTAAAACTCACGCTGGCGGATCGTCTGCCGTCCGCAGATGAAATATTGCGAAGCGCGTTTTTCCCCGGACTTCTGGCCGCCGCCGCCAGTCACGAAACCCTATGGCAGGCTCCGGATTCACTGACCGGCTTTTTCCAGCTCAGCGGGTTCGGCGCCGCTCTGTTTGTTTTGATTTTTCACATCGCGAACCTCTATCGACTGACGGTCCGCCGAAAGTCTCTTGCATGGATCGGCGGCGGTATCCTGGCCGCCTCGCCGTTTGTTTTTGGACTGCTGCTGGCGTTACAATCGTTTCATCAGTTCCTTGTGCAGGTCTTTCTGGTGTTTATTTGCGGTGAGTTCATCGCCAATGCCTCCTCGATGATCCGTCGCGAGCGTCCGCTGTTATCGCTTAAAGTTCACCGTGCGCTGTTTGTGCTTTCAATCCTGGTGATTGCCGCGCCGTATGCGGCTGATTTCGGTTCGGGTGCGGCGGTTTCCGCGCTTCCGGCGTTACTCCGTCCATTTGTCATCATTCCTGCAACCATGATTTCACAGGCACCGCTGTGGGGACTGGTCTATTTGCTGACCGGCATGATTCTGCGCGCCATGCACGGCAGTGCTCCGTCCGGCACCGTTGCGCAGGACGAAGCCATTCGCGGCATGAAAAAGGGGATGATTTTCGGCGGAGTGCTGATGGGTCTGTTTCAAGCAGCTTACGCACTGGTTCATGCTTCCTGGATACAACATATTTATAACACGTCGCCCCTGATCCTTTTCACACTGACGGGTGTTGCCGTGTTTCCTCTATTTAAAACGATCATTGAAACGTTTGACGGCAGCCGTTCCTTTTTCGGACGCGCCGCCTGCGCCTATAAAGATCCGGTTCTTTATCTGCGCGGACTGATTCTCGGTCTGGCGTTCACTCTGGGTATTCAGATGGATTTCGCGACATTGCCAACCGCGCAGCGGATTGCCTTCGGCTTTCTGGCGGGCGCGGCGGCGTTTGGCGGCATGAGTCTTTTACGCGATCTTTCATTTGATTCTTCCGGGACCGGCAGCATTAAATCGTGGCGCTATTACGTTGTGGAAAGCGGGCTGGGTGCATTCATCGGCGCGGGAATCGGTTTCTATCTGGATGCCGCACAACTTCCAATCATCGGAACCAAGTTCGAACTGTACAACAGCTTCAACCTGAATCCGGCGGAGATCGTTACACGCTGTCAAAATCTGCGCACTACCGCGCCGAACGAATTCACCGCGCTGATCAGCCGCTGGGGTCATATCCGGCTTTTGCCGGCCTGCGGCGGCGCAAAAATCCTTTTTAATGAAGCACTGATGGGGGTGATTGGCTGGGGAATCGCCGCGCCGCTTTTTGCCATCAATAAAGCCTTCCTTTCCGCGCTGCTTAATCGGGATGTCTCTTTGATTAAGCGGATTGCGACCCGTTCCGGTGTCATCGAACTGGCGGACGGCACCGTGTATGTTCTGCGATGGGGACTTTGGATGGCTCCGTTGATTTTTACCTTCCTGCGGCCCATGGCCGAAGCGGCCTGGTACAATCAGGACGGGCTGCTCCGTACGTTTTGCGCCATTTTCAACAGCCTGACCATGGATGCCGGCGGTTTTACCGCATGGAGTCTGACGGTGTTCAGTTGGATTATCGGTTACGCCTGGTTCCAGATTGGACCGGCTCGATGAGCGGTGCGCCGCCTTTGTCGGCCGGGATGCGACTGCCCGGTTTATTCCGGAAGGCGTCAAACGCTTCACGACCTGGGCGCCGTTGCTGATTCCGTTTTATCTGCCGAAAGGCGCGCAGTGGGAGCAGGTGTTCAGCGCCGGTGCCGCCATACAGGCCCGGCAGCATGGATTTGCCGCCGGATTGCTTTCTCCGGCCATACTGGTCATGATCTCAACGGTCGCTGCAACCGCCTTGTTTACGCTGAGACGTAAAATCCGTGAGCGCCATGCGAAAGAAACAGAGCAAACGTTCGGGCTGATTAATAACAAATATGAAGTGGAGCTTAAAGGCAGCGGCGAAATCAACTCCTTCCTGACA
>JALOTS010000080.1 GCA_025457785.1 Pontiellaceae bacterium
ATGGGCATCAACCTAACACTCCCCAAGTCCCGGTAGCAGCGCGGCCCAGCGTCCCCGGAGATCAACCCGTGGCCTGGCAATCGAAAATACATGCTCCTCAGGAATCCGGAATTGAAGGTGGTCAAAGGGCTTCCCTTCCTGTGGGAGTCATAGTCCTCGATGAAGGGCGGAGACGGGCGAATGCGGTCGTCACACCCAGGCGACCGGGAGCCGCCGGCCAGTGAGCAGGAACGGGGACGGAGGCGGCCCAACGCTCGCCGCGGGCCAGGCGTGTCTCACTCCAGGAGCAGGCCGAGCAGATGCTGCGTATTCGGCGGCAGGGTGGGCACGCCGAGGAAAAACGCCTCGAGGAGCTGCGCCACCGAGCCGACGTGCAGCGGGGATACGCGGGCCACTTCGGCCAGCGATTGTTGGACGTGGTTCAGTTTCATCCAGCCGCCGGGCAGCAGTCGCACGAGCACTTTGGCCAGCCGCGCGTGTGCCAATTGCTCATCCCGGCCCGTGCAATCAGCGGGCGGATGGGGCGGTGGTGATCAGCACCCGGCGGCGTGAAAGGGTCGGACTCCAGGGCTTCCCGGGCCAGGAGGCGGTCGCTGTCAGCACATAGCGTCCCTCGGCGGGCGAGGTCAATTCGATCTCGTAGGACGCCCGGCCACAGGCCGCGACCTCCACGACTTGCTCCGCACCGGCGTCCTCGGCCTTGACCGCATCCTCAGCCTTGCCCGACTCGGGCAGCCAAGCCAGCGTCAGGTTGCCGCGAACCGGCTCGTGCGTGTCGTTGACCAGGGTGACGCGATACGCGCGTTTGGTGCCCGGCGGCAGAGTAGGCTGCCAGAAGTCGAGGTAGACGCCCAGCGGCTTGAACGCCTCGCGCATGGAGTTCTCGAAATGCGGCTCCAGTTCGAGGGTCTCGATGTTGCGGAAATTGTCGCACGTGAAGGCATGCGGCAGGTCGCCGTCGAGGTAGGCCAGATACAGCACTCCGGCGTGCTGGCGTTGCGATCGCCAGTATTCGGTCAGTCCGCCCAGCAGATAGCCGTTCAGGGCCAGCCGGGCTTGCGGCGTCGCGTCCGGCCCCAGCAGGTGATCATAGACCTTCCGCGTGAGATGGGTCGGCGTGCCGTCCCGGTGCAGCCAGAGCCAGTCATACTCGTTGATCAGCGAGGCGTGCCGGGCGCGCCAATCCGTGGGCGGCTTCTCCGGTGATACCCGCTCTAGGTCCGGCATCTGGAAGAAGGACGGCTGCTTGCCGAACACATGGTCGACGAACTTGTAGGGATGCGTCTCATAGGGATCGCCCGCGTCCTGCGGCTGCAGGTAGCCGTTCTCCCAGGGCCGTCCCGACAGATCGAGCGAACGCAATGTCCGCCGTGTCGACTGCATACCGCCGCGCCAAGAGGTAAAGGCCTCGTACAAAAACGAATGATATTCACCGCCGAGGAGTATCCATAAATAGGCAACGTCGTCATGATCCGTAAATTCATTGTCTCCAGTTCCTATAAAACGTTCGGGAATATAGAACGACGTTTCTTCCCACCACGGAACCGACGGGTTGGTCGTCCACATGGTTTCCAGCATTTCGGCCATTTCAGGGTCATCGTCAGGAACTCCAGCCTCAACCAATTCATTATAGCGATCCACTTTATCCGGAAGAACCCCGAGGGGCTCCGTGCCGCGTAATTTGGTCTGCATGACATACTCATCAACATCCGGTGGAACGGGATCGGGCTTAATGTATTCCGGCAGAGATTGCAGTGCGGAGGCCATTTCCCGATATTTTTTTACAGCCGCCTGCGCCTTCGCCAACTCCCGCCGCACTTTTTTATGACTCGTCTTGTCGATGCCTATATACAAACGAGCCGATTTATCCAGGGCATCCAGGAATGCGTCATGCAAGGCATGGCATGATGCAGGCACAGAAATCAACTGCGTTTCAAGTCGAAGCTGTTGTATCTTCTCGTATCCGCCAAAAGCTTCACCCAGCGTTCCTTCCGGACGGCAGCGCATACGCGGCATAAAGACCGTTGAGAGAATCATATCAATGGCCACGGCATCGGCCTGCAGCTCAATACAACGAAGCTGATCAATATATTCATCGATCTCTGGCGGGCATCGATTCGACGACATGGTTAGCTCAATGGGTTCGATGTCAAAAGGTTGCGGCCAAATTGACTCCTCTTCTGCGGGCGACGTTTTCTTGCAGCCGACGAGGGTCAACACCGCCCATAAGCCGATGAAAATGAAGTGAATGTTTTTATTCATATTGTCCGTTATCGGTTATCAGTTATCGGTTAAACGTTCTTTATCCACGCCCTTTGCGGCTTTGTGAGAACCGGTTTCTGGTTACGGCGGGCCCCTCTGCGAAAATCTGCTCTACTATCCGCTCATTTCTTGTTTTTATGCACGTTTCATTTTATATCCCTCACCTGAAATACGCGAAACAAGGACTGTTCTGATCAAAATGATTAGGGACAAAATAATGAGAAAAACCGATGATTAAAAATTATTCTGCCCTAAATTATTTTGATCGTACTCTTTCTTTGGTTGCGGCGACCAACCCTCTGCGAAAATCTGCGTTCATTGCCGCGCGATTACGGGCAAGCCACCTTCGATGGTCGCGGGCTGTTCTTTTTCTGTGTGTTCAGTGTGTTCCGTGGGCTAAATTTGGTTTTGTCTCTGCTGCAGGAAAAAGCAATCGAGGACGCTTACTCTACGTTTTGGAAAATCAGTGATGTCCGTTCGGTTTTCAGGTTGAATTTTGTTTCTACTCATAATCCCCAATAATCCATCGGTTGATCATCAACGTTTGGATGAATCCATTCTTCCCAGTTATCCGCAATGCGGGCGGCCACCGGACAGGTCTGTAAAACCGGCACCCGTCCGCGTAAACGATCAAATTCTTCCTTACAACGATCCTCCCTTAAACGCCGGGCCCGCAGGCAGACCAGCCGGGCCTGACTCAACTCGTGCCGGAATATTTTTTGAGTGTTCATCGCCTGATTCAAGAGGGATGCTGCCACCCCGTCAGGCATCAGTTTTGCAAGCATCGGCAGTGCGTACTCCGCGATATCACCGATCAACTGATGCGCCCCCTGCCGGGTAATGGCTTTTCCTGCGTATTCCTGTGCGCCTGCGGCATCACCGCTCAGACGGAGCAGTTCGGCATAATAACACTCGGTACGGGAAACCATGCGGGGTTTGACATCGGCCGTTTCACGCTCAAGCACCTCCTTAAACAGCGCTTTGGCTTCGTCGTAACGCCCCTGGAGCGTCAAAAAGCGCGCCGTATTTTGCTGATAGACAAAAAGATCATGATTCTCAGTACCGGCTGAAAGAATCGCATTGCCCTCGTCAATCAGCGTCTTCATCTCCTCCAGCGGAGGCGCGAGGCCGAAATTGACGGTACAAAAAAGCTCTTCGGCGATCCCCTGGAACCGGGTGATATGCGTCCGCAGCAAATCGAGCAGATCGAGCGCCTGTTTGCGCATCCCAAGCCGCGCGAAGCTGAGCGCATAGGTGTTCAAAGCCGCCCAGTCCAGCACGGATGGATTCACGCGACCAAACTGTTCAATCACTTTGTGATAATCGCCCTGGCGGAAATCCGCCTCTCTGCGCTGCGCAATCCCGACATCCGGATGCACTGCAAAAACAAGCGGTGCCTTTTCCCACTCCGGTGCAGACTCACCCGGAATCTCAAGAGTTCCGGGGATCGACACATCAACGATCATGTCCCACGAAACCTGAAAACGCGGTGTTCCGTGGTATTTGCGCACAAACGCCGCCCGGTTTGCCGCTCTGCCGGGCGGCGGATGTTCAACGGCCTCCGCAATACGCTCGTCGGTAACTTCCGCCAGACGGGATTCTTGACCTCCGAGAAGACTGAACAGCGACTGCTCTCCCGGCACATGCAGGCGAATATACAGCTCACACGCCGCGCTGCGCAGTTCCATGAGATCCGGCGGAACATCCAGTACGGTTTTCCGCCCGCTTTGCCTGTACGTAATCCGGCGGTTCAGCGCAGCCAGTTGGCCCGCATCCATACCGTATTCTGCGGCCACTTGCGCTAAACAGTCTTTATAGATCAGCCAATCGACGGATTGCGCCGCCGCCGGACTTCCGGCCCGCAGATCGGCCAGCATGTTTTCCCAGCGCTCGATAACCAGTGAGGCCCAATCAGGCAGTCTGTCCCGGCGGGCGGCGACATCCGCAAGAATCCATTCCTGAATCTCCAGCGCAGTAAGGCACCCTCCCCGCTCCATCTCAAACCGTGCGCTCAGCGAAATATCCCGATTCAATCGTTTCAACTCCCGCTGTATCGGTTTTACAAACGGTCCCGGCCCGATGTGCTCGCCCTGGTTCAAAAGCATCACCACAAGAGCGGTCGTGCCGTACTTCAGGTAATTAGCAGTCTGACAAAGCAGGCTCTCCCCGCAGAAAACATGCAGCCGGTACCCCATGCTGTAGTGCTTCGGCTTAACATAAACCAAAGCCTTTGCCAGTCGTCCCTGAGAGGCCAGCGGTGTAACAATGCACGAAGCGCGAGGGGAAAGAACCGGACGCACACCCGCAAAATCCGGATCAAGCCCGCCGGCGCCGGTGTAAATAATCCGTGTAACCAGATGGGTGAAGAGCCGGGAAAGAGCCGCTGTCGATGGAATCGTCGGACACTCATAGTTCTCGTGCGTGCCCCAGGTGCTCTGCGTGGCGTAATCGTAGTTCGAACAAAGAAGCGAATGCCCTGCCTGCGAAGCCATTTTCTGCATAAAAATCCGTCCCGCCAGTTCGTGCACCACCAGATCGGATGGATTCTCCGTTTCCGGAGTGCAGTACTCATTCTGCCGTTCCTGATCAATATAGACACGAGCCCCGTTGGCAAGAAAAAGACCGCCATACCCGATCGCAGCAGGCAGATGCGGACACTTCTCGACTTCAGCATGGATCCTCTTCGCCTTAAGCAAAGTCCATCCGCCGAAAATTCCGAACTCTGTTTCTACGCCCATTCTCATCGGTTGCCTTTTCTTCTTCAGACGGCGGACGGTCTCCCATCCGCCGCCATGTAGTTAAAGCCTATTCGAAAAGCAGACAGGGAGTTACTGGTTAACAGTTATCAGTTATACGAAATTAATTTAATGAGTATTTTTCACAACCACTCCCGTTGATCGTTAGAGGAAGTCAGAGCAAGACCGAGAACCTCTGGAAATTAACGGTGCTGATTTTGAATAAAGATCGCACTTGAAAGCCAGCTTTTGAATGCGCTCTCTATTCCAAATCAAGCCCTGCGTACAGGGCTGTCCCAAAACTTCGGAGCACCGTCTATTCCATTTAACATCTGAATTCCCCTCTGAACCCCTCGGCTGTCACTCTAGCGCCAGCGGTTGTAAAAATCATTTCCCAGATTCAATTATTACCAATCAAATTTACTCCGTATTATTAGGTGGAAAATAACGAACACCCAATAGCCAATAACGAATATCGAATAACCAATAACAAATAACCGGGCTCTACTCCCCGCACGGCTGAGTATTGCCTGCCACGAACTCTCTCGGCGTTGCACTCAGGAATGAACGGATCGGAACGTCCGGGGACTTCATGTTCCCCGTTAGTGTATCGAACCTGCTCCCCCCGAGCGGCTGCACCGCAGATGCCCGTCGGCTAAATGCAGACGAACTTCTCCTGGTCCTATTTTGTAATTGAATGGTCTGAGTCATCTTATCACTCCCTCTTTTTTAGTTTACCTGAACCCGGCCGCTGACAGTCGCCGCCGTGGCACTGTGCCACAGTTCGCCCCGCAAGATGCCGGACGCGCCGCATGTAATGCACCTGCCGTGCCATCCCGGGCTATGTTCCCGTAAGCAACCAACTGCAAACCACTAACGACAAACTTACCTTTCTGATCTCCCGTTGAGTCTGGAAAATCGACGTTGAATTCGCAAACGTAGAGTAAGCGTCCTCGCTTGCTCTCTCCTGAGAGATCCGCACCAAGAGTTTTATCCGCAGATGAACACAGATTTTCGCAGAGAGGCACCGTCACAACCAAAGAATTTCGACAGAATGATTGATAACAGACCGCCGAAGGCAGAGGCCGTTGTAATGCAACGGCAACGAACGCAGTGAGAGACAATTATTTTTTAACCGCCGAGTAGAAAAGAGTTCTTCATGATTTTGCCATAAATGATTTGAACCACTTCGTTATTTCCCTTGGAAATTATCCGTCGCTTCGCTCGGGGCCAAAAATCTCCGCTTCGTGCCTTTGTGTTTTTAATTTGGTTGCGGCGCATTGCTCTGGATTAGTTCTTGTCCCCTCGTCCAAAGATTGGATACCCTTCCGCCATGTCCTCTTGGAAAACTGTCCGGGTATTCAGTTCATCGATGTTCCGTGATCCTGTATTCGCGGAAACCGCCCCTTTTTACTTTGGTAGGCATCAGCGATAGTGAGAGGAACCTAAAATCATGATGAAAATATTTCTGTCCTATGCCCGTGGCGATGACGAAACGTTCGTCAAGCGGCTCTACACCGATCTGACAGCGGAGGGATTCACGGTCTGGTTCGACCGCGAATCGCTCATGTCGAAGGGGCTGACCTTCCACCAGGAGATCAAGGATGCCATCCGCACCGAGGTGGACCGCGTGGTCTATGTCGGCGGCCCCAAGGCGGCACAATCGGCCTATGTGCGTGAGGAATGGCAGTTTGCCTTGGAATGCGACCATGTGGTGGTGGTCCCGATCTTCCGCATCGGCAAAGAGGAGAACATCCCCGGCGAATTGAGCCTGCTCCACTGCGAAGATTTCCGGGACAACGCGAACTACCCCGCCGCGCTGGCCAAGCTGATCGCCAGCCTGCGCCAGCCCAATCCCAAGCTCGGCGCGCTCTTCGCCGTGCCCAATCTCCCCCCCAACTTCCTCGGCCGTCCCGATCTGATGCGCCGGGTGCGCGATGCATTGCTCGTTGATCTCCAGAAACCGCAGGTCATCACCAGCGCCGACGCTAAGGTCGGCATGCAGGGCATGGGCGGCATCGGCAAATCCGTGCTCGCCGCCGCGCTCGCGCGCAACCGCGAGGTGCGCCAGTCTTATCCCGACGGCGTAATCTGGGTGGCGTGCGGCCAAAAACTCACCCGCGACGACCTGCTGGCCCGCCTGCGCGACATCGCCAAGGACCTCGGCGGCGACACCGCCTTCGAATCCATCCCGCAAGGCCAGGGCGTGCTGCGAGAACTGCTCCAGGCCAAGGCCGTCCTGCTCGTGCTCGACGACGTGTGGTACGCGAAAGATGCGCAGGCGTTCGACGTGCTCGGCCCGCGCTGCCGGATGCTGGTCACCACCCGCGACGCCGGCATTCTCCACGCTCTGCATGGCGGGCATATTCCCGTCTCGCTCTTCACCGAACCCGAAGCCCTGCAACTGCTGGCCGACTCGATCACGACCAAAGAACGGCCTGTATTCGTTGCCGACTTGCCGCCGGAGGCGCACGAGGTAGTCCGTGAGTGCGGCTGCCTGCCGCTGGCTCTGGCGCTATGCGGCGGTATGGCCAAGAAACGTCAGGGCGACTTCCGCAACGTCCTCGACCGTCTGCGCCGTGCCGACCTCGACAAGATCGCCGACCGCGCCTCGATCAACCCGCAGCACGAGAGCATCTGGCGCGCGATGCAAGCGAGCGTGGAGATCCTGTCAGCGGACGAACAGCACCGCTTCGCCGAACTGGCCGTTTTCGACACCGAGGAACTGCTCATCAACCTCGCCGAACGTTCCCTCGTCCAACTCGACCAGAAAACCGAGGCCGACGGCAAGGTCCGCCGCCGCTTTCGGCTCCATGACCTGCTCCACGACTACGCCGTCCGCATGGCGGGCGACCTCAAGGCACTTCACGGCATCTTGCTCGATGCCTACCGTACCAAGTGCCCCGACGGCTGGCCAAGCGCGCCAAACGACGGCTATTTCTTGGAGCGGGCCCGATCGCACTTCGCTCCAGCACGACGTGAAAGCGGATGGGTTTCGCTCTTACTGGATCTTGGTTGGGCCGAAACAAAGGTGATGGCCAACCTTGCCCATGATCTTGTCGCGGACTATGCGAGCGCACTAGTGTCCTGACTCATAAATAGGTTTGTTTAATTGTTTTCGCGCCCTGTTTATTTTTTCCAGAATGCTTTGGCCTTCCGCAACCCATCGATACGGC
>JALOTS010000081.1 GCA_025457785.1 Pontiellaceae bacterium
ATGAAGAATTTCATAAAAATACTCCTGACAATACCCGTTATTATGCTCATGCAATCTACCGCATACAGCTGGAGCATAATCTACCCTAAGTTCGGCACGCCACTTGTCACACCGGATAAAATTATTTTCTCAGAAGCAGACGGCCACCGTATCTTATGTATTTCACGAAATACGGGAGAGGATCTCTGGGATATCAAGGATACTGATGCCGCTCTGAATCCCTGTTTTATTTTAGAGAACAAGCTCATCTTTACCAAGAATGCGGACATTTATGCTTGCGAACTTGTTTCAGGACAAAGCGATGCCCTTTACCAAACGGGATATGACAGTTGCGGGTTAGGTCAAAACTCCAACCACACCGTGTTTATTCGAGGAGAAAAAGACGATGTTGATTATTTTTCACTAGTCGATCTCGAACAGAAAAACGAACTATGGAAGAGTCCAAACATCACCTCCGTCCTCACTAAAGACAACGGGATTGCCTTATGCAAATATGCGGAACGTGAATACAAAGATGATGGATACACGTACATAAATTCAAAGCTAGTGGCCATATCTGTTTCAACAGGTCAGGTTCTATGGACTTACCCTCTTCCGAACGGCGGATGGCTTGTCGATGCGGTTTCTGTTAATGATACATTCATTGTCGGCGAATCGGGTATGATTCACTGCGTAAACCAACAGTCTGGATCAATAATCAATTCATATAAAATGAGTGACGAATCAAGTCACCCTACCTCTTTGGTCGGGAATAAAAACAGAGTTATCGTTTGGACCCGAGAGGGAAACGATGTTTTTTCCGGGCATGTGATTTACTCTCTTTCTGTTCCGAGTCTGGATGAGATAGATTTCTTTGAACCTGATTGGTATTCCTCCACCACATTTGTCTACGATGACATTATCATTGGAGGCACGTTATACCGGACTGAAGCCTATAACTTGAACTCTGGAGAAAAGGTATGGAGTGGCGGCCAATGGCGCTGGAATGGAGAATTTGACGGGTTTTTGTTTTTCAGCAGAAGCGATCATGATGGCAAACATACCTGTATAGAAAAAATCAATATTAAAACAGGTGAGCGCACGGAAATATATAGAGCCCTTTTACCAAATAAGCTTCAATGGGTTGAGCCTGAACCCGAAAGCATGAAAGACGAGGGTTTTTGTTACGATTTAATTCCTCAACTTGTCAGCAGTAATGAGATCGAGAAAGTAGAAATCTACCAATCAGGAACAGATTGCTTTGACTGTGTATTTATTAAAAAAGACGGAAGTCGCATTCCCGTTGAAAAGCCCCTGTATTTCTCAGAAGACGCTGTTTTTTTAGCAACATTGAAATCCCATAATATTGAATACATAATCGATGAAGAAAAAGAAGCCAAAGAAAATCTCGAAAAGAGAGTCGATATTCTTCAATATCAGTCAGTTCCGGAGCTATTAGCCAGTAAAGAGATTAAAAAGGTAGAGATTTATGATCGTTCGGGACATCATAATATTGATGCGGTCTTCATTACAACAAGTGCAACCCGGATTCCTGTTTCCAGATGTTATGGGTTAGACGATGACCCTGTATTTCATCAATACTTAAGAGATAATAACATCCGCTATACTGTTTATGATAAAGAGCTGAAAATCACCTCGACAAACGAAGTAGCTCCGCCGGGGATCCCAACAACGGAAACTATCCGATCTTTAATAATGGAAGCAGGATTCATATTCTTGCTGATTCTCGCTGCATCATCACCTTTTTTGGGCGCGATTTTGCTTCGCTTGCTATTCAAAAAAACAAATGGCCAATTACTTTCTGCACTAATCACACTTTTATTTGCGATAATCTTATTTTTTGTCTGGAAATCGTCTGGAATGACGTGGGTCTGGGAGGAAGAAAACATGAAAGCATCAATACTATGCTTGACTACGATGCTTGTTATGAGTGCGGGTATTTCGTTTCTGTTTGTCAAAAGCGGGGTTGTTATTGGAGATCGAATTCTGAAAGCAAAAAACTCCAAAGAGGCATAAGGGTCAGTCCTATAAAATGATGTTTTTTACCCTCCACTTTGTCGATAAGTAAATTTTGTTTCGCGTTCATTGGCGTTCATTCGCGGTTAAAAGGATTTTTAAAAATGAGTGATTTAAATAAAAAAACAATTGTTGAGTTGTCCGGGATGCTGGAGAGGGGGGAGTGCACGTCGGTCGAGATCGTGAGCGATGTGCTGGCGGCGATTGATGCGCGTGACGGCAAGATCAATGCATATCTGACGATTGACCGGGAGTCGGCACTGGCGCAGGCTGAAGCGGCGGATAGGGCACGCGCTGTTGGGAAGACCGGGCCGCTACTGGGTATCCCGTTGGCGATTAAGGATTTGCTAAATGTCAAAGGTCAGCCTTGCACCTGTTCGTCGAAAATTCTCGAAGGCTATACCGCCCCCTACGACGCGACGGCGATCACAAAACTGCGCGAAGCGGGCGCGGTGTTTCTCGGTCGCGTGAATATGGACGAGTTTGCAATGGGTTCGAGCACGGAGAGCTCGGCGTTCAAGAAAACGCGCAATCCGTGGAATACCGACTGCGTGCCGGGCGGATCGTCGGGCGGCTCCGCCGCCAGCATCGCCGCCGACGAAGCGGTCGCCGCGCTCGGTTCGGATACCGGCGGCTCGATCCGTCAGCCTGCCGCTTTTTGCGGATGCGTCGGTATCAAGCCGACCTACGGCATGATTTCGCGCTATGGACTGACCGCGTTTGCGTCGTCGCTCGACCAGATCGGGCCGATCACCAAGACAGTCAAGGATTCGGCGATTCTGCTGACCGCGATGGCCGGTAAAGACCCGATGGATTCGACATCTGTTGATCTGCCGGTTCCGGACTTTGGAAGCCTGCTGACCGATGACCACAGTCTGAAGGGGATGAAGCTGGGTCTGCCGAAGGAATATTTTGTCGAGGGCATGGACCCGGAGGTGGAGAAGACAGTTCGCGACGCGGTCGAGCATTGCAGACAGCTCGGCGCGGAGATTGTGGATGTCAGCCTGCCGCATTCGAAATATGCGATTGCGGTGTATTACATCATTGCCACGGCGGAAGCGTCGGCCAATCTGGCGCGTTTCGACGGTATTCGCTACGGCCTGCGCAAAGACGGGGCCGATCCGATTGAGCTGTATGGCAAAACTCGCGCCGCCGGTTTCGGGCCGGAGGTGAAACGCCGCATCATTCTCGGAACCTACGTGCTGTCGAGCGGCTATTACGATGCTTATTACCTGCGTGCCCAGAAAGTCCGCACGCTGATCCGCAACGATTTCACGGAGGCGTTCAAGCAGTGCGACGCGATTCTCGCGCCGGTCACGCCGACGCCCGCCTATCGAATCGGCGAAAAAACCAGCGATCCGCTCAAAATGTATCTCGACGATATTTTGACCACGCCGGTCAATCTCGCAGGTATCTGCGGGCTGAGTGTGCCGTGCGGATTTTCGACCAACGGGCTGCCGATCGGTCTGCAGATTCTCGGCGATTCGTTTAAAGAGGCCAACATTTTCAAAGTCGGCCATGCGTATGAGCAGACCACGAAATGGCACAGGCAGCGCCCGGCGCTTTGATATGCGGCGTTTAGAAAAGGGAAAGTATGGAAACGATTTCTACAATCATGACCCGGCGGAGTATCCGTGCGTTTGAAAACAGGCCGGTGACTGAGGAGCAGATTCAGACATTACTGGAGGCGGCGATGAACGCACCGAGCGCCGGTGACGGGCGTCCGTGGCATTTTGTTGTCACCACGTCCCGCGCGAAGCTGGATGCGCTGGCCGACGCGGTGGACGAAGGCAACGCGCTGTTGAAGCAGGCGCAGGCGGCTATTTTGATTTGTCTGGATGAGTCACTTGAAAAGTTCAAGGGGTTCGGGCCGCAGGATTGTTCCTGTGCAGCGCAGAATTTGCAACTGGCGGCGCATGACATGGGGCTGGGTACGGTCTGGCTTGCCATCATCAATGTTCCGCCGCGCACAGCGGGCTGCCGTAAAATTCTCGATGTGCCGGAGCCGATGAAGCCCTTTGCGCTGTTTCCGCTCGGAGTTCCCGCTGAAAAGCTGGACGCTGAATACCGTTATGATACAAAGCGGATTCATCGGGAGAGATGGGGCGGCATAAATTAAGAATCTGGTTTTGAAGGAAACGGCATGAGTTCACAGACAACTTACAATATCCGCTGTCCGCAGTGCGGGCATCAGCAAACGGCGGAGCTTTACGATTCGATCGACGCGGCGAAAAATCCGGAACTGAAAACCGCGCTGTTTGAAAACCGTCTGAACCGGGTGTTATGTACGTCGTGTGAGGAGGCCTTCCGCATCGACAAACCGCTGCTTTACCATGATTCCGCGCGGAACATCCTGATTCACTGGATGCCCGACACCGCGCTTTCGCGCGAGGAGATTCTGGATGAGTTTGATCAAAGCATGGAGGAGCTGCGCGCCGCCCTTCCGGAGGATGTCGAGCCGCCGCGTGTCCGGCTGGTGTTTACCCGTGTCGAGCTGGTCGAACTGATTTTTATCATTGAAGCCGGGATGGAAGAGCGGGTGGTGGAATATATCAAATACACGATTCATTTGCGCAATCCCGCACGTGTGCCGCCGATGACGAAACAACTTCTGCTGAACGTGCAGGATTCGACTTCCGAGGAGCTTCTGTTTGCAATCCAGAATACAGAAACCTTTGAACTGGAAGATGTGCTGCGCTATCCGCGCACGGCGTACCGAACGATGCGGGAGATGTACCGGAAAAAACCGGAGGATCTGCTGGATTTGTTTCCCGGCCCCTATATCAGTGCGCGGGGCGTGTTGATGGAGGAAACCCTCAACGAAGACGGGGTCGATGAAGAATGATCCGTAAAAAAGAGCGTTTGCGAAAACACCCCTGCCGTGCGCCGGAATTATTTCGATTCAAGATGCTGCAGCGCCGCCTCGGCATCATTGGCCCACTGGATTCCGGGATTTCCTGCCAGAAAATCTTCGAGCACGACGCGGGCTTCGTCAATTTTTCCGGCCTGTTTTTTGCAGCGGGCAATGCTCAGGATCGCCTGCGGACGCAGGTAGATGGCGGAGTGTTTTTTGACAAATGCGCTGAACTGTTCTGCTGCATTATCGAAATCGCCGACGGCTTCGGTGCAGTAAGCCAGGCCCATTTCCGCTACCGGAGCGTTTTCGCTTTGTTTATAGTCTTTTAGAAACCGCTCATACTGCGCACGGGCCCGTTCGACTTCGCCGTTGTTGAAAAATGTTTTGGCCAGATTAAGCAGCGCGGTCTGTGCGGCGGGCATGGAGCTGTATTTATTCACGATATCTTCGAGTTCTTGCGGGGTTTCAGCATCCATCAGCAGTTGATCAACTTTGATCTGTCTGGACTTTTTGTAATGCGTAATGCCGCCGGAGACGATAGTGACGACAAGCACCGCGCAAACTCCGATGGCGATCTGTTTGCCGTAGCGTTTCAAGAAGTTGAGAACTTCCTGAACTTCGCCGGCCTCCAGTTCATGCTGTTTTCGTAATTCCTCGTGTTTCGGGTCTTGTCCGTGATTCTTCATGGTAAAACTCCTGGTTGGTAAAAACGGTACTTTTATCTTTTCGGACTCAGGATTCAAGTGCGTACAGACGCAGAATTTCAGTTGCCCTTTCTTCGGGGCCGAGGCGGTCTCCGTCAATTTGGTGCGCAATAACATTGTAGAGAGGTTTTCGCTTCTCCAGCAGCGCGGCAATTTGCGTTTTTTTGTCGCCGGAAAGAAGCGGACGGGTTGTGTCTTTTTCCAGACGCTGGAAAATGGTTTCCGGCGAAGCGGTCAGGCAGACGACCAGTCCGGATTTTGCAAAGTCGGCGAGGTTGTCCGGATTCAGTACAATGCCGCCGCCGGCAGAAATAATGATTCCGGTGCGCTGCGACAGCTCGATGACCAGCTCGCGTTCCATGGCGCGAAAAGCGGGCTCGCCATTCTGCGCGAAAATTTCCGGAATGGTTTTTTTCCGGCGCGCTTCGATCAGCAAGTCCATATCGATCAGTTCCATGCCGGTGAGTTTTGCCAGCTCACGGCCGGTCACGGTTTTTCCGGTTCCCATGAATCCGATCAGAATAATGTTCTTTTTTTTCATTTTTCTTTCGAAACGAAAACGCCCCGGCGATGCGGGGCGTTATCCAGACACAAAGCCGAAAAACCCGGTTTCAGACTTTTGTTTTCTGCAGCGCTTCGCGGATGTCTTTATTGGTCATCCGGCGAAGAATGGCGGCGGAAATGCCGGCTCCGGCCAAACGTTTTTTCTGCTGGGCGACGCGATACCGCTTCGGGCCGGCCTTTTTCGTGGGGCGGCGAAGCGGTTTCTTACGCATTGAACGACGAATTCTCATGGTGATTCTCCAAAGGCTTAACGTTTTAAAATAAGCGGCGTAAGTTACCCGGACGACTTCATATAAGCAACTATAAACGGGAAAATTTTACGATTCGGATTTAATTAAATTCAGATTTAGATTTTCTCAGGGGAGAAAAAGAGTAAAAGCATTTGCTGAATTGAACAAAGGAGAACAGATGTCTGACGTTTTGAACGGGTTTTCCCCTTGTGTGACCGCGGACGATAAAAACCAGAAGACCGCATCAGGATTCGCTGCGGATTCGACAAAAGCAGCCGGGAGATACGCCGGTATTTCGTACGCTGAAATCATGATTCAATTTGGACGGCCGTCAGAGAAAGAATAGACTTTTGTCTTTTTTGTAACTGACCGCCCCAAAAAGGAGACACGCGTGGGTCGTGTAAAACTCGAAATGCCGTCTGTTTATTCCTTTTCAATCGAACTGACGGTTCGGATTACAGATGTCAATTACGGCGGACATCTTGGAAATGCCGATGTTCTGGGTCTGATGCAGGAAGCCCGTGTTCAGTTTTTAAAATCGTTTGAATACAGCGAGCTCGACGTGGAAGGTTACGGAATCATCATGCTTGATTCAGTTGTAATCTACAAAGCACAGGCCTTTGCCGGGGATGTTTTGAGGATTGAAATAGCCGCCGGAGATTTCAGCCGAATCGGTTTTGATCTTTTTTACCGTATCACGAATGAAGAGAGCGGTACGATCGTTGTGCTGGCAAAAACCGGCCTTGCGGTTTTTGACTACGCCAGCCAAAAACGGGTTTCGCCACCTGACTCGTTTGTAAAAAGGCTGAGCGGGAAAATCTGACACACACGGGAGGCTCCGGTGGAAATTTTTGTCTCGGATCCTGTTTTTTATTAATATATGTAATATATTGATAAAAAACATGTTGCACCTATATCATCTTTCGGCACACTCGATGCTTTTTAGAGAAATGCTTCAGGACATGGGGTTCTGAGCATACGAAAGGAGATGGCTTATGAACTGGCCGATTAGAAGAAACGACAGCAATCCGGCACTGTGGAATGCTGGAGGTTTACACAGATCCATCGATGATCTCCTTGAAGATTTCTTCGGGGGATCCCTGATGACGGCTCAAACAGGCGGAGCTTTTCCGCGGTTTGAAGTGGCCGAAACCGACGATGCGATCATCGTGGATGCCGAACTGCCTGGAATGGACGAAAAAGATGTGCAGGTCACCATGCAGGACAACATCCTCACCATTAAAGGTGAAAAGAAGAAAGCAGAAGAAACCAAAAAGAAAAACTGTTACATCTCAGAACGGAGTTACGGCAGTTTTCAACGTTCCTTGCAGTTGGGTTCGGGCGTTGATGAAGAACATATCAATGCGACCTTTAAGAAGGGCGTACTTACTGTTACGCTTCCAAAGGTTGAACCTGAAAAAAGCAAAGTTCGTACGATTGATGTCAAAACAGACTGAATCGTGCGCAGAAAAAACGCAAAAAAACCGCACGCCTTCGGGCGGGCGGTTTTTTATTTGGACAGACGGATGAAATGTTCAAAGTGCAGACCTGACCCTAGCATCTGACCCTAGCATCCCTACATCACACTCACCCGGGTTGAAAATGCCTTCCGCAGCATGAAAAGCGAACTTGGGCTGCATCCCTTTCACCATCAGCTGGCCCGACACTGTCAGGCACACATCTGGATCACCGTGCTGGCCTACCATCTCCTGCGCTGGACTGAACACTCATTAAAACTATCCGGCTATGAATGCACCTGGCGCGC
>JALOTS010000082.1 GCA_025457785.1 Pontiellaceae bacterium
GTCTGTCCCACGCACGTGTTGCGAAAAATCAGGTTCCTCGCCGTAGATTCACAGGCGATTCCGTACGACGGGCTGCCGGTCTGACCGGTGATGTGATTGCCCTCCACCCGGTTGCCGTCGGCGTAAACCATGTAAATCCCGCGATTTGTGTTTTTTCGAATCGTGCAGCCGGTGACGGTGTTGCCGTCGCACTGGCCGTCAACACCGTAGAGATAGATGCCGTAGGAAGCGTTGCCGCTGACCGTGCAGTCGGCTAGTGTGTTACCATCGCACTGACCGGATGAGCCGTAGAGATAGATGCCGCGGGATCCGTTGCCGCTGACCGTGCAATCGGCGAGGGTGTTGCCGTTGCACTGGCCGACGGTGCCGTCGAGATAGATGCCGTAGCTCTCGTTGCCGCTGACCGTGCAATCGACGAGGGTGTTGCCGTTGCACTGGCCAACGGTGCCGTCGAGATTGATGCCGCGGGTTCCGTTGTCGCTGACCGTGCAATCGGCAATGGTATTTCCGTCGCACTGACCGGAGTAGCCGTAGAGAAAGATGCCTTGGTTCCCGTTGCCGCTGACCGTGCAATTGGCGATCGTGTTGCCGCTGCACTGGCCGGAGTAGCCGTAGAACTGGATGCCGCGGATTCTGTTGCCGTTGACCGTGCAATTGGCGATTGTGTTACCGTTGCACTGGCCGGAGTCGCCATAGAGTTGGATGCCGTAGAAGTAATTGGTGGCGGTGATGAGACGCTCGAATCGGCTGTTCTGAGCGTATTCCGCATGGACACCAACGGCAAAGTCGCGCACGATGCCGTTACGCACAATCACATTCCGGATCGCGCTGTTGGTTGCGCCGTCCAGAAATACTCCGTAGTCGGAATCGCCCCGGTCTCCGCTGAGCCTGAAGCCCGTCAGATCCAGTGTAACGTCACTGGCCGTAATAATCACGCCGTGTCCGGTACTGGTTAGGTTGGTAGTGAGGTAATAGGATCCCGGCTGTGAGATGGTAAACGGTGCGCTCGAAATCGGCGTACGCGGCTCCACCTGTGCCAGCGTCTTCATCGTCGCGCCCGGCGCGCCGGGCGGGGTCAGTGAACCCTGCGCGAAGACCGACCCCGTCAGTCCGGTGAGCAGGAATAATAGCGCCTGTTTTATCATTTGATGCTTCATGATCCCTCCTTTGGTTCTGAACACTAGGATTTATACCTTAAATACGAAAGAATATTCACCACAAAGGCTCGAAGGGCTCAACGTTATACGAAATTAATTTAATGAGTATTTTTCACAACCACTTCCGTTGGTCGTTAGAGGAAGTCAGAGCAAGACAGAGAACCTCTGGAAATTAACGGTGCCGATTTTGAATAAAGAGCGCACTTGAAAGCCATCTTTGAATGCGCTCTCTATTCCAAATCAAGCACTGCGTGCAGGGCTATCCCAAAACTTCGGGGCACCGTCTATTCCATTTAATATCTGAACTTCCCTCTGAACCCCTCGGAGGTCACTCCAGCGTCAGCGGTTGTAAAAATCATTTCCCAGATTCACTTAATACCAATCAAATTGACTCCGTATTACTGGCATAATGGTTTTTTGTGCCCTTTGGTTTTCCCGGTGCATTTGTGTTAAATGTTCAACTTGTTTTTTCCGGGCTCCTTAGTAGGTGAAATTGGCATTCGGATCGGTTGAGCCGGGAGAGGTTCCGCCGGAATTGCCGTTAATCGCTGCGCTGTTGGTTGCCTGTACGACCAGACAGACATTGTTCACCACAACCGTCCAGTTTGTTCCGTTTCCTGAGCAGGTGTTGCGCACGATGATGTTTCCCGGGTTATCCACATCGATTCCCCGGTTATTGGAAAGAACGTTGTTGTTTTCAATTCGACTGTCATTACCGCTCACTGCAATACCGGCCCCGTCGCCATTGTACCCGTTCGAGTAACTTGTATTCCCTTCGACGAAACATCGGGCAGCGGCCTGAATTCCATCCCCTCTGTTAAAACCCGCCGTACAATTTCTGATCGTCGATCCGCTCGCATAAATCCCGACCCCCTGACTCGACGCGCCTGGCGCGTTGGTGTTGGTGTTATAGCTTGAAACACAATCGGCAAGGGTTGAAAGACCGCCTGCAAAGATCCCGTAACTCGAAGAATTTATGCCGGTATTGTTACGGGCCGTACAACCCATAATGGACGCGCCGCCAGACGCATAAATTCCGTATTGAACCGTATTGCTGTATACCAGGCACTGACTTAAAACAGACCCTTCTCCGGAACGAATTCCAGCGGCTCCCTGATTGAATACGGCGACACAATCGCTCAGTATCGATCCGCCTTCGGTATAAATCCCGTGAGATCCCCGGTTAGATGCGGCGGTGCAGCCGCGCAGCACCGAACCGCGTTGTAAAAAAATGCCTATTCCCGCATTGTTATACGCGATGCATCCGCTCAAATCGGCGCTGTTTTGAAGGCTGATACCGGTTGATCCGTTATCTTGAACCGTGCAATCGACAATTCGTACAGCATTTCCCCCAAGAATTCCCGTCAAGGAACATCCCGACACCAGAAGGTTTTGAAACCGTTCGCCTGAACCTCCGCTGCTGATCCCATACTCGAATCCGGTAATCGTTCCATTGCACACGGTATTATTTTTTACTCCACCACTGATGGAAATACCATATCCACCGCTACCCGAAGCCCGCGAAATCTGAAATCCGTTCAAATCCAGCGCAACAAACGATGAATTAATAAAAACACCGGAATTCGAGGTTACATCAAGATTTCCGGTTAAATAATATGAACCCGGCTGGTTGATGATATGTTTAAAGGTTTCGTCTCCCGCCAGTGTCGCCACATCAATCCGCACTTCCACTTCCGAAACCGCATTGCTCACGTCCATAATCGCGGTGTTAAGCTGATCCATCGTCTTCATCGCCGCGCCCGGCGCGCCGGGCGGGGTCAGTGAACCCTGTGCGAAGGCTGAACCCGTCAGTCCGGCGAGCAGGAATAATATCGTCTGTTTTATCATTTGATGCTTCATGATCCCTCCTTTAGATTCTTCGGCAGAAGAATCTATCATTTTTTATGCACGTTTTTCACGGTTTTTTTATTCTACGCAACCGTCTTCGTCCTGAGGGCTTCGCCGAGTCAAGAAGACGCTGAGAACGCAGAGGGTTTAAACCCCTTCTTGTTCTCTCCCGTTCGCTGCGTGCTTCATTCGTCGGAAATTTCCCCGTCATAAATCTCTCTGCGGGCTTTGCTCCTTTGAGTGGAAATTCTTTTTTAATTATAGATTCTTCTATCGAAGGGCCTATATCCCATGGAGCGTTTTTTTGAACGGCTTGCGGAGGGCCTCGAGATCGGTGTCGATGCGTGTTGCGCCCTTAACGCCTTTGACAACCAGTTTTTTCTCCGCTGTAACCGTTCCAATCTGAGCAACCGGCAGACCGGCAAAAAGCGCTTCGAAACGTGCAACGTCTTTGGGTTTGACCGACACAATGAACCGGCTGTTGGATTCCGAAAAGAGAATCTGGTCGTCCTTTAATTTGCGCTTTCCAGGGGTTGGAACGGCGGCGAGGTTGATTTCCGCGCCGAGTTGTCCGCCGATGGTAATGAGCGCCAGTCCGACCGCCAGTCCGCCTTTCGACGGTGTGTGCGAAGAGAGCAGCAGTTCTTCATCCGCCGCCTGATTCATGGCGCGATAAACCGCCAGCGCGGTTTTGGCATGTACCGCCGGAACGGTTCCTCCATAATTCCACGGAGTTCCCTGCTCTTCAGCCAGCATCCGGTTCCATTCAGAGGCGCCGAGTTCGTTTTTCGTTGTGCCGAGCATATAAATCAGACTGCCCGCCTCTTTAAGCGGCATGGTGACAGCCTTTTTTACATCGTCCATCTGACCGATCGAAGAGATGAGAAGCGTCGGCGGGATCGAGATTTTCCTGCCGCCGCGCGTCGAATCGTTTTTACAGGAATCTTTTCCGGAAACCGCCGGCGTACCGAAGGCAACGGTGTAGTCGTAGAGCGCTTTATTGGCGCGGACAAGCTGGGCCATTTTATATTCGCCGTCGGGGGTTTTTTCCGACTGCACCGGATCAGGCCAGCAGAAGTTGTCGAGAATGGCGATCCGGTCGAGACACCCGCCTACGCTGATCACGCGGCGAACCGCTTCGTCGATGACCGATGCGGTCATGTGGTAGGTATCGATGTCCGAAAACCACGGATTGATTCCTTCAGCCAGAACCGCGCCGCGGTCTTTGCTGTACTCCACGCGCATGACGGTGGCATCGGACGGGACATCGGCATTCACACCGACAAACGGCTTCACGACGCTGAGGCCCTTGACTTCGCCGTCGTAAATGCGGCTCTTGTACTCGCGGGAACAAATGTTGAGACGGCCCATCATCTGCCGGAGCGCTTTGGTGCGATTGCCGCCGCGCGCTTTTTCCGGCACCGGAATTTCCGGCTTCTTCCAGACCCCCTTCATGTGCAGTTTCGGACAGCCGGTTTCGTAAAGGAAATCCATATCGAGGCTGGCGACGACCTTGCCGTCATACTTCACCGTAAAATATCCGCTGTCGTTAAAAGTCCCCATAAAGGCAACTTCGACATCACGCTGTTTGGCGAGCTTTTCAAACGCCTCACGGCATTCGGGCTGAACCGCCAGCGTCATGCGCTCCTGCGCTTCGGAAACCAGAATTTCCCACGGCTGAAGGCCCTCGTATTTCAGCGGTGCGTCTTTTAGTTCGCACGCACAGCCGCCGGAGTGTTTACCCATTTCGCCGAACGAGCAGGAAATGCCGCCTGCTCCGTTATCCGTGATACACCGGTAAAGGCCGAGGTCGCGGGCCTCCATCAAAAATTCGTAAAGCTTGCGCTGAGTCAGCGGGTCGCCGATCTGCACCGCCTGCGCGGGCGATTCCGTGCGGAGTTCTTCCGATGAAAAGGTCGCGCCATGAATCCCGTCTTTACCGATGCGCCCGCCGCACATCACGGTCCAGTCGCCGACTTCCACCTCTTTGCGCTCGGAAGGACGTCCGCCGACGTTGACCGGCAGTGTTCCCATCGTTCCGCAGTAAACCAGCGGTTTGCCGAGGTAGCGTTCATCGAAACACTCAAAACCCCGACTGTAGGGCACGCCCGACTCGTTACCGCCTGCAATCACACCGGCATGTACGCCGTCGCGAATCCGGCGCGGATGCATCAGCCCGGCGGGGATTTCCTTGTCATAAAACGGCGAACCGAGGCAATAGCCCCAGACATTGGAAACCAGTTGCGCACCCATGCCGGTGCCCATCGGGTCGCGATTAACCCCGACGATCCCGGTCATCGAGCCACCAAACGGATCGAGCGCAGAGGGTGAATTGTGGGTTTCGACTTTATAGACCAGATGCAGGTCTTCATTAAATTTGATCACGCCCGCGTTGTCGGTGAACACCGAAACCAGCCAGTCGATCTTTTCGGCCACCTTCTTGGTGGAGGCTTTAACACAGGTCTTGTAGAGCGAGTTGATAATCTCCTCTTTGCCGGTTTCGGTGTCTTTGTACTCGATCGTTCCGGCAAAAATCTTGTGCGAACAGTGTTCTGACCAGGTTTGAGCGATGCACTCCAGCTCCACATCAGTCGGCCACGGCGGCAGTCCGAGTTCAGCGCGATGGGCCTTCACGTCGTCGCGCAGGTAGTGGTTGCGGATCGCACGCATTTCATCAAGGGACAGGGACAGAATCCCGTCGCTGGAAATCTTCATCAGAGCCGCGTCATCATCCGGCAGTTCAATCACGTTAACCTTGATTTCCGGATGATCGTCGAAAATCGGAGCGGTCAGATCGGGCTCGGAAGCAAGCCATTCCTCCCTCGAAAACACCTGGATCGTTTGAATCAACGTATTGGCCAGCAGGTCTTTACCGAGATGAAGAACCGCCTCGCGGGTCAGCTCGCCCTTCAGAAAATACTGAATCGAGGTATAAACCTGCTCCTGCCAGGCCAGCTCGCGGCCGAGGATATCGGCCATCGCGCCGCGGGCGGTGCGTCCGACATTATCGGTCACCCCCGGCTTAAAACCGATTTCGAGCATCCAGTCAAAACGGCCCGGAGCTTTCAGGCGCCCCAGTGCGGAACGGGCCACCACCGCATCGGCAAAGCCGGTCTGAATGGCCTTGGCCTGTTTGCGTGTAATCTCTGCATCCACCTTATAGACATCGCGCGTCTGGCAGGCCCTGATCTTCATGCCCAGCGCACTTTTCGCCTTGCCGATTACGCCGCGCCCGCGTGCATCCGGCACCCCCTGCTTCAATCCGATCTCAATTCTGTAAATCATGTTTTTGTCCGTTGTCAGTCGTCCATTGTTGTTCACCCGGCAGACTTAGGATCTGCGTGTATCCGCGAAGCCCTTTTGTCCACGAAAAATCTGATAGTGTCTATTTTACACCGAGATAACAAGTTTCGTTTTGAAGGCGGAAATGCCGGGTCCAAAACTTTCACTCAAAGGTCTTGTCACTTTCACGGTAAAAAAATCAACTCGTTTCACATCAAGTAGCAAAGAGAATCAAAATCAATGCAACTTTTTTTGTGAAAAAGATTGAATTGCCATCACTATTCGTTCACAGTCTTAGCCGTTGGTGATAATAGAAGTCGTTGTACAACTGTAGGGAGGTAAAACAATGAAAATAAAAAAATATAAAATTATAATGGTGGCGCTGGGGCTCTTGGCGACGGCATCCGTGACCTGCGGCGATGTATTGTTTAATAACACAAGTCCCTCCGGACCAGGCAGTTTTGGGTACTTCAACCCATTTGCCAGTTTTGGAGATTCTGTAAAAATTGCCGGAGCCAGCACTATTAATTCTATCACTATAGACATTGACAGTGTCTATTCTTCGTATAACTCAGGAAGTTTTACGGTTGGTTTTTATACAATTGATGCCGGAACCGACACCTTGCTCCATACGGCAGATGACAAAATCGGCACCCTTATTCAAAGTTATGTCGCTGCTCCCACAACGATCACGGCCGGATTAAATACCATTTCCGGTTTTTCGATTGATGTCCCCACCGATTTTATTTATACGGTGCAGGCAGGAAACAACATGTCATTTCTTATGCAAAGTTCGACGCAGGCTGCGACAGTTGGGACCTCTTACAATGCAGATTTGTATGTTAATTTTTCAGGTGCGCTGACTACCGGCAGTTCGGTGTCGTATGCTTCGTTCGGGAATGTGCAGGTTCGATTAGATGGTGTTATTCCTGAACCGGCCACTGGATCGTTGGTTCTGTTTGTACTCTCTATCGGGTTTTTGGTTCGTCGCCAGTTTGTTGATTAATCACGACGAACACTGTTGCTCAGAAAAGGATGCCGTATGGCATCCTTTTTTGTCCCTTCGCGGTCGTGCGTCTGGCAGGCCTTAATATTCATGCCCGGCGCACTTTTTGCCTGGCCGATCACTCCGTGTCCGCGTGCATCCGGCACCCCTGCTTCAACCCGATCTCAATTCTGTAAATCATTAGAAAAATCCTTTTTTAACCGCGACCGCCGAAGGCAGAGGCCGACCTGCAAAAGGCAGGTCGGCAACGACCAACGGGAGTGGCAATGCACGCGAATCTACACGAATGGAGACGGGATGCAAAAACAGATTTTCCAAACCTCGGAAGCATCTTAGCCGCAAGAGAGCGCATAGATTTCTAAAAATTTCTTTTTCTGGGTGCGAATTCCTTTGAGATCCTTGAGTTTTTTCGCGGCAAACAATTTACATTTATTTTTTTATAAACATCTCGCACTAATCTGCGCCGACGGAATCCATAGAGTAAACGCGTGCGCTATTGCGTTTTTTGTTTGGCGCTTTTTGTTTATTGCTTGATCGCAAGGTATTTGGATAAGAATAACGCTCGGCCTTCTGAACCTTTTTGCGATCCTTGAGTTCTTTTGCGGTGAAAATGCCCAGTTTCCTCCAACGTGGCGCAGACGTTCCAGCTTGCGCAGAGCAGACAGGAATGCCCGACCCACACTCATCAACGCATGAATACATTAACAGAATGATTTCGGCGTAAAATGATTTTTTAAAAAACGCTCTTTCTGCATTCTTTGCTTTGCTATAAATCCGGCATGACA
>JALOTS010000083.1 GCA_025457785.1 Pontiellaceae bacterium
TGAGGTTCGCTTGATCCTTTTCGTGGATGCCGCCCATCCGCCCGCCTCAGATGACCTGTCCATGAACGAGGAGCGCTACGGTCCGATCACGCGGGTTCCTTTGATTCGGGAGCCCCCGCTCGTGCGGGCGGCCAATGAATTGTGGGGGCGGGACATGTATTACCACGGCTGGCGGCTTGCGCCGGGAAGTGAGCCCTTGTCGCCGCCGCCGGGGGGTGTGCTGATCGTCTCCCCGATGAGCGCGGCGGCTAAATGGCGGCGGCTGAAGTCAACCGGACACATCGCGGCAGGCGTTTCCGTCGCGGCCGTCAACGACTGTACATCGGCGCAATACTATTTACGCGGAAAACAAAGTTTCGGGGGTATTCAATTGAAATGGCGAGGCCTGATGGATCGCTGGCGCTCCGTCAACGTCGCCCGGATCGAACGCTATATCTTAAGCGAGTATGACCATGTTCTTTTGCAAACGCCGACCGACCGGGAACTGATGAGGGATCTGGTCGGCGAAACGATCGCCCGCCATGTGACAATTGCGCCCAACGGTGTCAGGGCGGAACTGCTGTCCGTCGAACCGGATCGCCAATCCAGACAGATCACTCTGGTGAGCGAGTTGAGCGGCGAGTATGCACCGGTCGCCCGATGGCTCGTCGCCGAGGTTTGGCCCATAGTGCTTCGAGAACAACCGGACGCGACACTGCAGGTGATCGGCAAAGGAGCCGATGCTCGTTTAAAAGAGCGGATAAACGGGTCGCCGGGGGTGTCGTATATTCCGTTTGTCGAAGACCTTGCTGAGGTTTATCACAACACTCTGGCGGTCGTGAGTCCGGTCTTCAAGGGCTACGGGCTGATCAACAAAACGATTGAGGCGATGGCATCAGGCGTTCCGGTGGTCGGCGGAGCATCGGCCTTCAACGGGATTGAAGGCTTCGAGCCAGGACGTGATGGTATCCTCTGCAAAACGACTGACGCATCCGGTTTCGCGCAAGCGATAATCGCACTGATCAAGGATGTTTCTCTTTGCAACAGAATCGGCGAGTCGGGACGATCGCTAATAAAGGGCCGGTTTGTGTGGAGCCGCACGCTGGAAACCATCGAAAGCCTTTTGTGTGCGGAGCCCGGCTCCAACCCATTCGCGCGCGATTGTATCGGAGGATCCTGATGCGGCAAGAAACACGAACCACTGATGTCGAAACGTTCACGGACCCTCGCGACGGAAACGTGTACCGCACCGTACGGATCGCCGGGCAATGCTGGCTTGCGGAAAACCTCAAGTACCTGCCGTCCGTGTCTCCGATCACCACCCGCCCGATTATTCGCCTTGGGCGGCGCGTGGATAACGTTTCGCGCACCGAACCCTATTACTATGTGTACGGCTCCCGGAGCACGCGGGTTCCGGCAGCAAAAGCCTCGGCTTACTATTGCTGTTACGGTGTGCTCTACAACTGGCCGGCGGCCATGAAGGCTTGTCCGGCGGGATGGCATCTGCCGAGCGACGAGGAGTGGACGCAATTGGTCGAGCACCTGATGGCCGCGCGCGGTCTTCTCAATGACTGGGTTCATACGAACGGGGTTGGCAACGCGCTGAAGTCCTGCCGCCAAATTGACTCGCCCCTCGACGGTGGACATACGATCGAGCACCCGCGCTGGGAATCCATCCAAACTCCGCCGCCGGAGAGAAGGTCTGTTTCGGTCGGCGTGCAACCGCATTACGGCACCGATGCCGTCGGCTTCTCGGCCCTGCCGGGCGGACGCCTGGCCTATGGGCAGTTCTCCGAGCTGGGATTCCACGGTTTCTGGTGGTCCTCCACCGGCTACGAGATGCCGCGGGCCTGGTATCGCATGATACGCCACGAGTTCGGCGACGTGACTCGCAGTAACTTTGACAAAGCGGCGGGCTTCAGCGTCCGTTGCATCCGGGACTAGAAATATGGATATGGAAACGTTCACAGATACGCGTGACGGCAACACCTACCGGGTGGTGCGGATTGGCAACCAGTGCTGGATGGCCGAGAACCTGAAATACCTGCCGGCCGTATGCCCGGCCACCACGACGCCGGACGGGGATCCGTTCCATTTCGTCTATGATTATCAAGGCCGGAACTTGAACGAAGCAAAGGCCACTGCCCATTACCGGAACTACGGCGTGCTGTACAACTGGCCGGCGGCCCTGACCGCGTGCCCGCCCGGCTGGCACCTGCCCAGCGACGCCGAATGTTCCGGGATTGTTGATTTCCTGATCCGTCGCCACGGTGATCTATCCCCGGCTACTGCGGCCTACGCGCTCAAGGCGGAGGCCTCCCCGGACGGAGAGGACAAACATCCGCGCTGGGAACCCGCGGCACCCGAACCCGGCGATCACGGACTCGTTCAGACATTACGCCGGATCGCACGTCGCGTCCTGGATCGAACGCCGCGCGGATGCAACACCGACCGGTTCGGCTTTTCGGCCCTGCCGGGCGGACGCGTCACTCATGGCGGATTCTACCGCATCGGTGAGCTTGGCTACTGGTGGTCATCCACCGGGGCCTCGCCGTTGCGGGCCTGGTGCCGACAGATGACCCTTGGGGGCACAGTCAATCGCTGGGATGCGCTCAAGGAGGACGGCTTTAACATTCGCTGCGTTCGGGATTGTTTGAGCGCATCCGCACAGCTATAACAGATGGCAAAGGATGAATCCGCATGAGAATCCTGCCGCCGTATTAGATCAAGTGGCCGAGCTGACACGGGGCAGCGATCTCATCGGCATCTCCCTCACGAGCAACTACGTCGACCACGCCATCTGTATCACTCAACATCTCCGGCGATCAAGTAATGCGCCGATCATCTGGGGCGGTATCCATCCCACGCTGCGCCCGGAGGAGTGCCTGAAACATGCTGACTTGGTCTGCATTGGCGAAGGCGAAGATGCCCTGATCGAGCTGGTTCAGAAAAAGGCGAAGGGGGGCGATTGCACCGGTGTGCGCAACATCTGGTACAAACAGAACGGGGAGGTCGTCCGCACACCATTGCGTCCATTGCCCATAGACCTGGATGCCTACCCCTACCCTGACTACGACCTGGATGCGGAATATGTGCTGCACAAGGGAACGCTCCAGCCTATGACCCGGCAACTGTTGTACGAATTCCTCGAACACATCACCTACGAAGAAGGTGTCAGCTATCGGGCCATCATGTCGCGCACCTGCCGCAATCGCTGTGCGTACTGCGCGAGCAGCGCACTGGGCAAGCTCTACGGCAAGGAATGGCGGGTTCGCCGCCGCAGCGTGGCGCATTTCATAGGAGAGCTGAATCAGGCCGTCGCGCGGTTTCCCGAAATCCAGCGAGTCGTGATTGAAGATGAATTCTTTCTGGATGACGACGAGTTGATCCGTGACTTCTGCTCCGCATACAAGAAGGAGGTCGGGCTGCCCTTCGTAGTGACAGGTATGTTCCCCTCGATTATCAGCGCGGAGCGCATTCGCCTGCTGGTGGATGCCGGAATGTACAGGGCTGGCGTGGGCATCCAGACCGGCAGCGAACGTGTCATGCAGAAGGTTTTTCAGCGCCCTTGCACGCAGGAGCAGATCGTCAACGTCTTCGCGATCCTGAATGCATTCAAGGACCGCTTCAAGCCGACCTATCAATATATCGTGGACAACCCGTGGGAGACAGAGGCCGATCAACTGGAAACGCTGCGCCAGTTGTTGATCATTCCGAAACCCTGCATTCTGGAGTTCTTTTCGCTGACCCTCTTCCCCGGCACCCGCTTGTCTGAACGCGCCATTGAGGAAGGACTTATTACGGACGAGCATTCCCAGGTTTACCGCAAGGATTATCACTTCACAACCTCGTCGTATATTAACGAGCTGTATTGCTTGTTCCAGAAGCAGCAGGTGCCCCGCTGGGCGATCCGGTTACTGATGACCGCCCCCTTGCGCCGCCTCGGATGGGTCAGGTTTCCCGTCGCGGCATCGAAGATCTTTTATGTTCTGGCGATTCCACGAAAGATCTTGAAACGGATACAAAGGAAGACGGGTCGCGGATCCGGCAGATCTCTCGCCGGTTGGGGCTTCGCAGGGAAGGATGATGCCTCATGCCCTGTAGCGGAAAAAGAATCAGGAGGCCGTCACGGTTCACCGAAAGGATAAGCCCTGCTTCCCATGTCACTAAAAAATAAAACCTTATCCGGCCTGTTGTGGAGTTTCCTGGAAGATCTGGGCAGAACCGGTCTTCTCTTTGTCTGCGGAATCGTCCTCGCGCGACTGCTGACTCCGCGCGAGTTCGGACTGATCGGCATGACAACGATTTTCGTTGCCGTTTCCCAAACCTTCATTGACAGCGGTTTCAGTCAGTCGCTGATCCGGAAACAGGATTGCACGTCGGCCGATTATTCCACCGTTTTCTTTTTTAACGGGCTCGTCAGTCTTATATTCTTCTTGCTATTGACCGGCGCTGCCGGTGCGATTGGGCGTTTCTTCGGCGAGCCCGAACTTCCGGGTGTCATTCAGGCGTCAAGCCTGAGTATCGTCCTTGGCGCACTGGGTCAGGTGCATCGGATACAAATCACCAAGTTGCTTGATTTCAAATTGCTGGCCCGGATTTCGATCCTGTCGTCCGCGATTGGCGGGGCACTCGGCATCGGTCTGGCGGTTGCCGGGTACGGGGTCTGGAGCTTGGTCGGCATGACGTTATCCCGGGCGGCGATCGAACTGTTTCTGCTCTGGCTGTGGAGGACGTGGCAGCCTTCCCGGACGTTCGATTGGGATGCTTTCAAGGAAATGTTCGCCTTCGGCGCCCCCCTGCTGGCTGGCAGTCTGATCAGTACCCTCTATCGTCATGCAAGCAACCTGGTGATCGGGAAATTCTTCTCGGCGGCGGATCTGGGACAGTTTACGCAGGCCCAGACCTTTCGCAACCTGCCGTCCGAGCGCCTGACGAACGTGGTCCATCGCGTCAGCTATCCCGTGCTGGCCACCCTGCAGGATGATGTTCCGCGTCTGAAGTCCGCCTATCGGCAGCTTATCCGCAGCTTCATGCTGGTGACATCCGTGATGATGATGGGTCTGGCGGCAGTCACCGAGCCTTTGATCATCACTCTCGTGGGCGAGCAATGGCGGCCCGCCATCCCCTTCATGCAGCTTCTTTGTTTCGCAGGAATCCTGTATCCTTTGCACGCGGTCAATCTGAATATGCTGCAAGTGCGGGGTCGCAGTGACCTTTGCCTGAAGCTGTCCATCATCAAAACCTGTATGTCCGTGCCGGCGATGGTCCTCGGCATCTTCTGGGGCATTCCGGCGATGATCGTCGCCATGATATTCGTCAGTCTCGCGGGATACCTTCTGACGGCATCCTGGTCGGGAAGACTGATCGGCTACAGCGTCGTCGCGCAGCTCCGAGACATCCTGTCCCCGTTTATGCTGGCGGTCGCGATGGCGGTGCCGGTCCATTTCCTCGGGCAGTGGCTTCCGCTTTCCGACCTGCCCAAGCTGGTCATTCAAGTCGGCACGGGCGCGGTTCTGGCGTTTATCCTGGCGGAACTGACTCGGCTGGAATCTTATCTCTATCTGAAGAGACTGGCTCTGGACAAACTCGCCCGGAGAAAAACGCCCCCGCCGGAACGGCAGAAGAAAACGGAAACGACCGCCGGCATCAACCTGAATCCCAACCCGGAATTGAATAACACATGAATGAACTGCTGTTTTATGTCATCGTCGGCTTCGTGGCTCAACTGATCGACGGCACGCTGGGCATGGCCTACGGGATCAGCGCCTCGTCCATCCTGCTGACGCGCGGCCTGCCGCCCGCCATCGTGAGCGCCACGGTACACGCCGCCGAGGTGTTCACGACCGGCATTTCCGCCGTATCGCATCATTATTTCGGCAACGTGGATCGACGCCTCTTCTGGCGGCTCGTGATCCCCGGCGTCTTTGGGGCTGTCTTGGGTGCCTACGTCTTGTGCCGGATTCCCGGCAATCGCTTCAAGCCCGTGATCGCCGCGTATCTCCTCGGTATGGGTGTCCTCATCATCGTCCGGGTATTCCGCGCCTTCCCGCCTCGCAGAGCGTGACGACCCATCTCGCGCCCCTGGGCTTCTTCAGGGCGTTCATCGATGCCGTGGGCGGCGGAGGCTGGGGCCCGGTGGTCGCATCCACCCTGATGGCGCGCGGGAACCACACCCGCCTGACGGTCGGCTCGGTAAACTCAGCCGAGTTCTTCGTGACGCTGGCGGCCTCGCTCACGTTTATCTTCACGCTGGGGCTCTCGCACTGGCCGGTCATCGCAGGCCTCGCGCTCGGCGGAGCTCTTGCGGCGCCGCTCGCCGCCTGGACGTGCAAGCGGATCCCGCTGCGGCCATTCATGTTCTTGGTCGGGCTGCTGGTCGTCGCGTTGAGCGTGCGGACGCTGGTCATGACGCTGAAATGAAGGCAAACGAAAGGGAAAAAATGAACATCACAGCATATCTGGAGCAGCACGAGCGCAAAGATCTTTTGCGGTTTCTGACCTGTGGCAGCGTGGACGACGGGAAATCCACCTTGATCGGCCGGCTGCTCTACGACGGCCACCTGATCTATGAGGATCAGTTGGCGGCAGTGCGCCGCGATTCGATCAGGCATGGAACGACAGGTACGGACTTCGACCCGGCACTGTTGACAGACGGTCTCAAGGCCGAGCGGGAACAGGGCATCACGATCGATGTCGCTTACCGGTATTTCTCAACAGACAAACGGAAATTTATCATTGCCGATACGCCGGGTCATGAGCAATACACGCGAAACATGGCCACAGGAGCTTCGAATTGCAGTCTTGCGGTTGTGCTGATAGATGCCCGATTCGGGGTAATCACGCAAACGCGTCGACACAGCTTCATCGCCTCGCTGCTCGGTATCAAACATGTGCTCGTGGTCGTCAACAAGATGGATCTCGTTCATTGGGAGGAGTCGGTGTTTGAACGCATTCGGGGTGATTATAACGATGCCGTCGCCCGTCTCGACTTTGTTGACATTCATTTTATTCCCGTCTCTGCGTTGCATGGGGATAATGTGGTCAAACCCAGTGTAAACATGCCGTGGTATCGGGGATCCACATTTCTGCATCATCTGGAGAATGTCAACATTTCTACAGATCGCAATCTCGTGGACCTGCGGTTTCCAGTTCAGTACGTTATTCGCCCGAATCTTGATTTCCGGGAATTTGCGGGCACGGTGGCATCCGGCATTTTGCGCGTCGGAGATCCGGTTCTGTGCCTGCCGTCCCGGCGCACATCCCGAATCAAGTCGATCATAACCTTTTCGGGCCAGATCGAAGAGGCGTGGCCTCCCTTGTCGGTGACTGTCACGCTGGAAAACGAGGTGGACGTGAGCCGGGGCAGTATGCTGGTGCATCCGAACAACCTGCCCAAGATCGGAAATACAGTCGAGGCCATGCTGATCTGGATGCACGAAGCACCGGCCAAGCCGGGGCAGGTCTATCTGATCAAGCACACGACCAATCTGATGCCGGGAACCCTCGATGAATTGCGCTACCGGATCGATGTCAAGACCATGCGCAAGACAGAGGAATTGGGTATGAACGAAATCGGTCGTGTGCAGTTGACGCTGCACCGTTCGATTGCTTTTGATGATTACACCCGCAATCGGCAAACCGGAAACTTTGTGCTTATTGACCGGCTGACGAACGCGACTGTGGCGGCCGGAATGATTCTGGATCGGCACGTCGCCAGGCCCCCCTCCTTCAAGTCTCCGGCAACGCGTAATATTATGCAGGAATTCTCCTGCATCGGGCGGACCAGCGTGAAAGTCTGCTGAAGCAACGCGGCGTTACGGTGTGGCTAACCGGATTGAGCGGTTCCGGCAAGTCCACTCTCGCGAAAGAGCTGGAACAAACCCTGTTCGATATGGGGCACGCCTGCTGCGTGCTTGACGGGGACAATATCCGGCATGGTTTGAACAGGGATTTGGGTTTGATGTGTGCGAGGTGCGCGATCCGAAGAATCTGTACAAACGGGCCCGCGCAGGCGAAATACACCAGTTTACAGGCATCAGCGATCCGTACGAAGCACCATTACACCCCGAAGTGAATCTGGACACCTCGACCCGATCTGTGCAAGAGAGTGTACAACTCCTTATTAACACATTAAGGCAACGCGGATGTCTGAAGCATTGCGAATAGGATACTCTATGGAACACGTTATGAATCATTATCAAACCACGCATCTGCAGCAATTGGAAGCCGAGAGCATCCATATCATCCGCGAAGTGGTCGCCGAGTTCGACCATCCCGTCATGTTGTATTCCATCGGGAAGGATTCGTCGGTGATGTTGCGGCTGGCCCGGAAAGCCTTTTACCCGGCTCCGCTTCCATTCCCGTTGATGCACGTGGATACGTTATGGAAATTCCGTGAGATGATCGAATTTCGCGAGCAAACCGCCCGGGAACCAGAGATGGAGATTCTGGTTTGGACGAATCCGGAAGGCAAGGCGCAGGGCATCAACCCGATTGATCACGGGTCTGAGAAGCACACGAATATTATGAAAACGGAGGCGCTGAAACAGGCGTTGAACCATTACGGGTTCGACGCGGCATTCGGCGGCGCACGGCGCGATGAAGAGAAGTCTCGGGCCAAGGAGCGCATCTTCAGTTTTCGTAATAAGTTCCATCAATGGGATCCGAAGAATCAGCGTCCGGAACTGTGGAGTTTATACAACAACCGCGTCAACAAGGGTGAATCCATTCGGGTCTTTCCTTTATCCAACTGGACGGAACTCGATATCTGGCTGTACATCCTGCGGGAAAACATTGAAGTGGTGCCTCTTTACTTTGCCAAAGAACGTTCTGTCGTGCAGCGGAGCGGTACCTGGATCATGGTGGACGATGACCGGTTGCCCCTCGATCCCGGAGAATCGCCGCAGATGAAGCGGGTGCGTTTCCGGACGCTCGGCTGCTATCCGTTGACCGAAGCAATTGAATCGGAAGCGGACACCCTTGAGAAGATTATGGAGGAGATGATTCTTGCGACCCAATCGGAACGTCAGGGGCGCGTGATCGATTTCGATGGCACCGCAAGCATGGAAAATAAGAAAAAGGATGGGTGTTTCTGACAAATTGAGCCGTTACGTTCAGACCATGCGATATCCGCTTGATTAGAAGCGTAACTCCGGAACGAAGACCACGTCATTTGGCAATAACAGGATATCTTCCCCGATCCGGCCATGCGTCCCGACCTCTCGCAAATTGATTTCAACGGTTTCCGTCTGCCCTGATGCCGTGCGTCTCGTGACTCGGATGGCCGCATCCTGTGCGCTGGTGTTCAGGCCACCCGCCTGCTGGATGGCTCGGCTGACGGTCAGATCCCGAGTTGCGGGAATCTCGACGCGGCCGGGTGACTTAACGCGCCCCAGAACCGTGACATATCCCCATGGGTAGATTCCAGCACTCGTCTCTCCCTGCGCAAAATCAACAACAATCTGGGGGTCGACGAAGTACTCACGGTAGTTTTTTGTCAAAGCTTCAGCCAGCGACTTCAAGGTTAACCCTTCCGTCTTCACATTTCCCAGTATCGGAAGCGTGATGTCGCCGGTTTCTGAGATGCGTTTGGCCGGTTCGGTGATTGCCGGTTTGCCGGCTACGAGCACGGAAATATTCAGGATCATTCCCGATCGCAAGCGGCTGCTGTGGTGCGAAAAATCGGCTGTGCCGTTCCCGGCGGAGACGGGAATCGCTGCGCCGTTTGTCGGGACTATCTCATTTGCAATCGTCCAGAACGATTCCGGACTTCGATCCGGCGCGGACGAATAGAATCCGCTCTGGCAACCCGCGACCCCCAGAACGAGGGGTATCCCTGTCACCACTGGCGCAATGAAATGAACTGTACGTATGAACATCCGTTTGTATTTGGAAAAGGTCATATCCGTGAAACTCCTAATGACATGCTGTATAGTTTGTATCCGTCAAATACACAACCGCAAGACGCATACTTCGACGCTCTCACCGGGTGCTCAACGTGTACCACCCGTAAAACTCCATAAATGGTCTTTTTTATCCTGCTTGTCAACCGGAGTTTCCTTCCAGGACAGGGTAAATTCCGAGCACCTTCACAACCCTGCCTCAGCCGGTCAAAAGCGCTCCTTCAGGGTTCGGTCGTTTTTTTGCCCGGCGGGCGAGTTCGATCCGGGTTAACCGGATCATTTCATTCGCGTACTGCTCTGCCAGATCCATGAACTGCCCGTAACCATCGATCGCCTTTTGTAAATCCTCAACCCGGGCGCGAGGCACATAGATTACCCGATTACGTCCATTGCCCCACGTTTGATGGTTGAAGTGGTTTCGCCCTTTCATCTGACTGATGCGTCCGCGCTCCATCTACTCAATCCGGCCCATTTTTTCCAAAAGAATCTCTGCTTTCCGGCTCGGTTTCATGACGAAAGAGATATAGATATCTACATCTTTTTCAACTTCAAAAGAGTCCCATGCAGCCGAAACTGACTCAACTACATAGAACATACCGGTTACCTGTTGCCTTCGCCGCCTGTCATCAACAAAGTTCGCATGGAATAAAAACAATCAGACACAGTATGTTCAAGGCGAGGCTGGAT
>JALOTS010000084.1 GCA_025457785.1 Pontiellaceae bacterium
GTCCGCGATCGGACCAGATGACGCGGGTGATGACCGTAAAAAGCCCTTTTCGGTTTTCGTTTTCGCTTTCGATAATTTCGCGCTCCCAGCGGTAATCTTCTTCGTCGTCGAATGTGCCCGATTCGGTTCCCGCTTCGATGTCCGAGCGGGTCAGCGGATGTTCCGCGCTGACCTGCTGAATGAGCCGCTGTGCCGTGCTGTAGTGCTGCGATTGGGTTACGATGGATATACATTTTGCCGTCGCCAGCAGCAGCACGCCGGTTCCAATCCCGAGAATCACGATCGACAGCATTACTTCGATGAGGGTCAGCCCCCGGCGGGAGCATAGGGAACATTTTCGGTTTTCGGTTTTTGATTTTCGATTTCGGGGGGGAACGTTCCCAAATGTCGTCGCGACGCGGCTTTTTTCCCGATCGGCAACCGAGACGAAGTCGAGCTGGGCACCGCTACTGCGGGGCAGCGAAGTGGCAATCGGCAGCCGAGATGAAGCCGGGCCGGGCACCGCGAATGCGGGGCAGCGAAGCGGCAATGTTAAATCGCAACCGCTCACCGGCCATCCTCCACGACCATGATTTTTCCGGAGACGGGATTGCAGGTGATAACGGCCTCATGGTCGCGGTCGGTGCTGATGGTCAGCTTAAATCCGTCGTTCATGCCGGCGGGGTAGTACTGAACCGCACGGATTCCGTCGTATTTTCGTTTGTCCTCGGACAGATTTTCAAACGAACTGAAACGGATGTCTTCCGGAAGTTTGCGAAAGGCGTTGGTTTCAACGCTGTTGGTTCCGCACAACAGAACAATTTGTGTGTCATCGAAACGCAGGGTGCAGGGTTCCTGTTTAAGAATCGCCAGACTGCGCGCATAGTAGGCCAGACGGACCGTGGCCCGGACGGCATCAGTCATCTGGGTGGATTTAAACGTCCCTTTGAATTTTGGAATAACCACCGCGGAGGCAATCAGAATAATCACCACCACCAGTATGATCTCGATGAGAGTGAAACCGCCGGAGAATGGAATATTGGAATTCTGGAATACTGGAGCACTGGGTTCCTTCTTTTCCATTATTCCATCACTCCTTTGCTCCAACATTCCGGTTCCTGTTAGTCCCAGTTATTGAATTCTTTTCCGTCGGGCGACTTGCAGGATAGATCGAAACCGATGCCGTGCGAGCCGGGTTTAATATACGTGTAGGGATTGCCCCACGGATCCTTGAGTTCGCTGGTTTTCAGATAGGGCCCTTTTCCGTTCTTTTGCGCGGTGAGATCGGTCAGGCTGTCCGGCAGGCGAAGGTTGTCCATTTCGTAACTTTGGACGGCCCCTTCAACGGCCCTGATGCTTGCGCGGGCCGCCGTGTCCGTGGCCGTGCCGAGTTTTCCGCTGATTTTCGGGACGGCGATGCCGACGATGATGCCGATAATGACAATGACGAGCATGATTTCAATCAGCGTAAACCCCTTTTTCGATTCACTGTATTTCATTGTTTTTCCTCCGTTTTTTATAATTTGAATTTCGTTTTTTCCATTCTCTGTTCTAAGCGCCCAGACCGCTGGTCAGATTGAATACCGCCATCAGCATGCTGATGGCCACAAAGCCGATGATGATGGCGATCCCGAGAATCAGGATCGGTTCCATCACGGTGGTCAGTACTTTGATGCTGAAATCCAGCTCGGCATCGTAGCGCCGCGCTATGTTTTTCAATGAACCGGGCAGGTCGCCGGTTTCTTCGCCGACCGCCAGCATATCGGTGAGCAGTTCCGGGAAAACTTTTCCGGCGGCCAGCGGGCGCGCAATGCTCGATCCGTCGGTCACGCGGGTGCGGGCCGAGGCGATTTCCCGGGCGATCACGTCGTTGCCGACGGTTTCCTCGGAAATGCTCAGCGCCTTTAAAATCGGCACGCCGTTGCGGATCAGGGTTTCGAGCGTGCGGGCGAAATGAGCGAAGGCGTTGGCGGTGATAATGTGGCGGATAACCGGCCACTTAAGCTGACGGGAATGCCACCACATCCGCCCGTTGCGGGTTTTTATCCATCGACGGAGCGCGATAATGCCGCCCGTCAGCAGAATCAGAATCAGCCAGCCGTACCTGATCAGGATATCGCTGAACCCCATCAGGATACGGGTGGGCAGGGGCATGGTTCCGCCCAGTTCGTCAAAAATCGGCGCAAAACGGGGGACAATAAACACCATCAGACCGACGACGGAAATCAGGCCGATTCCCAGCACAAACGCCGGATAAATCAGGGCGGTGACGACTTTGCTGTGCGCTTCATGCACCCGTTCATAGTGCTTGCAAAGCCCTTCGAGCGCCTCCGCCAATGCGCCGGAGGCTTCACCGGCCCTCACCATGCTGATATAGAGCTGCGGAAAGGATTCGGGATAAATACGAAGGGCTTCGGAAAAGGCGCTGCCCTGAACCACTTCGTCGCGCAGGCGGCGGATGATTTTCGCGGAAAGGGAATCGCCTTTGCGCTGCGCCAGCGTATGAAGAGCCTTTCCGAGGGTCATGCCGGAGGAAAGCAGGTCGGCCATTTCACGTGAAAACAGCAGCATATCCCGCGACTTCATTTTTGTTTTTTTATTCAGGCCGGAGTCGAAGGAAAACCGTTTTTTGATCGAATCAACGGCGGTTTTTCCGGCGGTCTGATCCAGCGACAGCGGGGTGTGTCCGCTTTCCTGAAGCATTAACAGTGCGGTACGGCGGTCTGCGGCCTCCACGGTGCCGTCCACCCGTTTGCCGTCTGCACTGCGCGCAATATATTTAAAAGAAGGCATAAAACAGATTTGTAATTTGTATTGATAAAACGACAGTATAGTAGCTTCATTTTTCTGATAAAAGGAGTTTTTTCATGCGACATTATGCACTTTTCATTCTCGGGTTGATTTTGTTCACAGCGGGGTGCTCCAAAGCGCCCCGGGAAAAAGCCGTTACGATTGTGAATGCGGCGCAAGTCGATGCCGTCCTGCTGGAGCGGTTGCGCGCCTTTGCAGAACGTGAACTGCATGTTCCGGTGCGTGCCGTGGAGAGGCCGAAACTCGCCGGAAAGGAAAATTTCCAGGCATTGGAAAAGGCTGCGAAACGGATTAAAACGGATGCGGATGTGACACTGATTGTGCTCTCCGGGTTCGAAAATGAATCAAAGCACTTGATCTTAAGCTCTTCCAACGGGATTGCTCTGGTGAATGTTCAGGCCCTTCGGATCGACGATGCCGAAAAATTCGCCCGGCGGATCGAACGTCAGGTGATGCGGGCCGCCGCTTTTTGTTTCAGTCTGCCGCCGACACCCGATCCGTATTGCGTTACCCGCAATTATTATTCGCTCGAAGACCTCGATTCGATGGGCCGTAATTTTTCTCCGCCGTGGCAGGGCCGTTTTGCTGAAGAGGCCGAAAAACGCGGCCTTGCTTCAACCGTGCGCGTTATCCGTCCGCAACCGGTCTCACCGTAGGATTTTCCGATAGAGGAATCTATTATTTTGTCCTTAATTATTTTGATCCGTTTCTCTCTTTTGGTTGCCTGCCTGTGCGTGTACGCACGCAGACGGCTCCGCCGCCTTGGTTTTTTACTGTGCATAGGTGAAAAACGAATTGTTTTTTTTTAAAAACCGACTATTCTAATCACAAATGAAGCTTTGGAAGACCATTTCAATCCTGCCGGTGTTAATCGCCTTGCTGATGCCCTGTTTGCGTCTGCATGTAACAGAGCACGATAACAAAGCTTGCACACTGAAAACGGTCTGCAACGAGGCTCATTCGGATTGTCAGGCCTGTGCGGAGCCGGTCTGTCCTAAAAAAATTAAGTTTTTTTCATCCAACAGCACTTTATTCATCGATCCACCGTTGCGGACGGTTTCGGTCTGCACGTTTCGTCCTGATGAACCGATTGTTTTTTCCGTTCTGCTTCCCAGGGAAGTCCTTACTTCTCTTCGGACGGTTCAACTTCTGATTTGAAATCGCTTCACCCGCGAAGGCTCGCGAATGAACGCTAATTTTTAAATCAGGAGGTTTATATGAAATACATCATTTTTTGGGTAGCCGTGATCGGTCTGTCATTTGTCACTCAGGCGCTGACGCTGGATGAAGCCTTGCAGCTCGCCGCCGAAAAAAGTCCGGAACTGCACGCCGCTCAGGCGGAGGCGCAGGCCGCATCCGCCGACATAAACGCAGTATCCGTCTGGGCCAATCCCGAACTTGGGTTTGATGCCGAAGGGATCGGCGGTGAAACCGGCGGAACGTCTTCTGCGGAATACAGTCTGATGCTTTCGCAGGAGTTTCCAACCTCCGGAAAAATACGTAACGCCCGGGCGGCGGGAACGTACGCTGCCGAAGCGGCTCGCATCGCCATCGTGCAAGCCGGGCAGGATTTCGAAACGACCGTGCGGCTGGCTTTTATTGACGTGCTGACGGTGCAGGAAACTCTTACCGTTCGCGCACAGCAGCTTGGTTTGGCGGAGGAGTTTTTGAAAGCGGCACAAAAACGCTATGAGGCCGGAGCCGTTTCCGAGCTGGAAGTTCTGCGCGCCGAAATGATGCTTGAAACCGGACGGGGTGAAAAGCTGACGACTGAAAAACGGCTGGCGACCGCAAAAAATACGTTGGCGCAGCTGACCGGACTTCCAGAGATTAGAGGCGTTGAAGGGGACTTTTTCCAAGCCTTGGACCTGCCGGACGGGAAGTTGCTCGGGGAGATCTGTCCGGCACTCCAGCGTTTCCAGGCATTGGAAAAAAAGGCCGAAGCAGAAGTCGCCTTGGCCCGCAGCGCGAGGGTTCCGGATGTTACACTCGGTGCCGGAACACGGTATGAAGAGGACGGAAATATTCATAGTTACCTGTTTTCTGCGTCGATTCCGCTACCCTTGTTCAATCGCGGAAACGCGGCGGCTCTGGCCGCCGGTCTGCGTGCCGAAGCGGTTCGTTTCGAGCAGGAAACCGCCCGGCGGAATCTGGAAACAGAACTGCGTGAAGCGCTGGCTAAATTTGAATTGTCTTCTGCGGAAGCGGCGCGGTTTAGAACGGTTATCCTGCCGAAGGCCGAACGGGCGGTAGCACTGATTCAAGAGAGCTATGCTTCCGGACGCTACGGCTGGTTGGAACGGGTTGAAGTTCAGCAAGCGCTGACTGAAAACCGCATGAATGCCATCGAGGCCCAAAGCGCGGCGCTGCGGGCTCAGGCTCAACTTTTAAAATTTTATACGGAGAACGAATTATGAAAAAAATCAGATTGTTATTTACCTTAGTCGCATTGAATTTATTCGCTCAACACGAAGGGCACGATCCTGCAGCAGAAGCTTCCGGACACGGAGCCGAAGCGTCCGCTCTCGAAATTAAAATGGCGGCAGGCGGCCTCATTGAGCGACAAGTTACTTTTCCGGCTGAAGTCCGGATTAATCGCGACCGGTTCGCCGCTGTGTCGCCCCGCTATGCCGGGCTCGTTCGCGAGCTTCGCGCAGAGCCCGGTAATACCGTGAAGTTGGGCGATGTACTGGCCGTGTTGGAAAACCGCGAGACGCTGACAATCTATACGCTAACCGCTCCGCTGGCCGGAACCGTGATTTCAAAAAACGTTTCGGTCGGTGAGTCGGCAGGCGAAGACACCGTACTTTTTGAGATTGCCGACCTTTCCACCGTCTGGGTGGAAGTGAATGTTTTCCCGCAATATCAGCAGGTCGTTCGCCCTGGTTCGTCCGTCCAGCTGATTGCTCCGGACGGCGATACGGCGCAAACGGTGATTGAGTATGTGAGCCCGCTGGTTTCTCCGGAAACCCGCACCTTCAAGGCGCGCTGCGTTTTGAATAACTCCGGAAAAGATTTTGCGCCCGGTTCATTTGTTCGTGCGCAAATCAGGGTCGAGTCGGTGCAGGCCGCTGTTCGAGTTGAAAAAGAGGCGGTGCAAACGGTAAGCGGCGCGACCATTGTTTTTATTCAGGACGAGCACGGCACGGAGCCGCGCGATGTACAGACCGGTCTTTCGGACGGCAGCTATGTTGAAATCAAAACCGGCCTCCAAGCGGGCGAAAAGTATGTCGCCCATGGAGCATTCGAACTTAAAGCTGAACTCATCACCAGCGGCATTGATCCGCATGCCGGATGTGCACACTAAACGTAAGGGTGGGATGAATCCCGCCCATCTAGGAGTGAAGCATGATAAATCGTATAATTGAACTTTCTTTGCGCGTGCGCGGGCTGGTGGTTGCCGGGATGATCGGCGTAATCGCCTTCGGAATTTATTCCTATCGCCACATGGCGGTGGATGCCTTTCCGGACATTTCCCCGATTATGGTTCCAGTGTTTGCCGAAGCACACGGTCTGGCACCTGAAGAGGTGGAGCGGTTGATTACATTTCCGATTGAAAATGCGATGAACGGTCTGCCGAATGTTACGCAGATCAAATCGACGTCAACCTTCGGAATTTCGGTGATCTATGTGTACTTTAAAGACAGCACCGATATTTATTTTGCACGCCAGCTGGTTGCGGAGCGGCTGGCTTCCGCCATGGCCGATCTGCCGGAAATGCACGAACCGCCGATCCTCGGCCCGATTTCAACCGGGCTGGGCCAGGTCTTCATGTATTATCTGACGCTGGATGAAACGGCAGATACCGAAGGGAAAGCGCCGGATGTGTATCTGCGCGAACTGAACGACTGGGTGGTGAAATACCAGCTTCAGTCGGTTCCGGGAGTGACGGATATTCTTTCGATCGGCGGCCATGTTCTTCAGTATCAGGTGCGGGTTAATCCCTATGAATTGAAACGCTACAACCTTTCGATGGAAGAACTGGTGGAGGCCATACAGTCCAATAACCGCAATGCAGGCGGACAGTTTTTAGTACTCGGTGCTGAAGAGGCACTGGTGCGAGGAATGGGGCTGCTAGAAAATCTGGACCAGATCCGCGAGATTCCGATCCGTACGGTCAATGGCGTTCCGCTGACAATTGGTTCCGTTGCTGAAGTGGAATACGGCAATCAAATTCGACGCGGGGTCGTGACCCGTAACGGCAAGGAAGAAGTCGTCGCCGGGATGGTTCTGAAACTGTATGGCGAAAACACCTCAAAGGTGATTGAGAAACTGTATGCCAAGGTGGACGAAGTGCAGGCCGCCCTGCCGCAGGGGGTAAAACTGATCCTGTACTATGAACAGGCCGATCTGGTGAAACTGGCAACGAACACCATTAAGACGGCCCTCTGGCAGGGGGCCGTGCTGGTGGCACTGACCCTGCTGGTTTTTATGGGTAACTTGCGCAGCGCAGTGATCGTAATTTTCTCGCTGCCGGTTTGCGCACTGATTGCCGTGATTATGATGGGCTTCAAAGGCGTTTCGGCTAACCTGATGTCGCTCGGCGGGATTGCCGTTGCCGTTGGGATGCTGGGTGACGGGGCCATCGTGATGGTCGAAAACATTTATCGACATCTTGGACTGCCCGAAAACCGGACGCGCGATAAAGTGACTGTCATTTTCAACGCGGCGCGTGAAGTGAGCCGCCCCATCTTCTTTTCGGTGGCCATCATCGTCATGGTCTTTCTGCCGATTTACACACTCCAGGGTGTTGAAGGTAAAATGTTTACCCCAATGGCCTTCACGATCACCTTTGCACTGCTGGGTTCAATCGTCACCGCCCTGATTTTATCGCCGGTGTTGAGCTGCTGGTTCATCAAACAGGGTGTTCACCGCGAAAGCCGCTTGCTGGAACTCTTGAAAAAAGGCTACCGTCCGCTTCTGGCGGGCGCACAGCGCCGCATCGGGTGGGTCGTTGCTTGCGCGCTGATCGCCTTTGTCATCAGCCTGATGGCGTTTCCAAGGCTTGGAACAGAATTTGTTCCGACACTTGAAGAGGGTTCCAGCATGATTGGCGTTACCATGGCCCCCTCCATTTCGCTCGAAACAGCCACGGAAACCATTATGACATTGGAGCGGGAAATCCTCGAGTTTCCGGAAGTTCAAGAAACCATTGCCCGGATCGGGCGTCCCGAAGCCGGCAGTTGCCCCCATCCGGTTAATTACTCCGAAATTTATGTAAAATTCCGTCCAGGTGCCGACAAAGCAAAACTGGTTGCCTCGATGAACGAAAAG
>JALOTS010000085.1 GCA_025457785.1 Pontiellaceae bacterium
GATCCGAGAATCAGGTACTGCCCATTCGCCCCGCTTTGATCAATCAGACTTCTCAACACGGCAAACAGATCAGGAACCCGCTGAACTTCATCAATGCAGACCAGTCGGCTGCTGTGCATTTTCAAAAATGCTTCCGGATCGCGCAATTTATTGCGGTCAGACGGCAGTTCAACATCCAGATAAACCGCTTCCGGGAAATCTTTCAGAAGATGCCGTGCCAGTGTTGATTTGCCGCACTGACGCGGCCCCAGCAAAGCCAGCGCCGGATTATTCGCCAGCCGCTCGCGAGCGCTCCGCTCCATCGTCCGAAGAATATAACCATGCTTATCGTTATTCATAATCACGTTTTACATGATTAAAACTTAAAAACAAGCCCGTTTTTGACCCATTACAAAACCAACCTGCCCTGACCCGCGATCCATAATCGCGGATTCCCTGCAGCCGAGGTCCATGACCTCGGAAGCGGGGGCACGGATCCCGCCCTGCAAAAACCTGCCTGCTTGCCTGCCCGCCATAGCTCCCTCCCGGAGCGACGGCGGGAGCGCACTACTGACATGAGGAACGCACAACCCGGAAGCCTATGCTGCAGTTGGCACCGCCCGGGGCGCCGCTGCCGCGACCGGCCGCCCGGCAGCCGCCGGCGCCGTCGCCCCAATCGCCGCCGCGCCCTACGCGTCCGAAGCCTGAAGATGCTCCGCACGGATTCGACAACGCAGTCGTTGAATACTCTGTGCTCCCGTACCAGTCCCAGCACCATTCATAAACGTTACCCGCCATGTCATACAACCCGTAGCCGTTCGCCGAAAAACTGCCGACCGGGCTCGTGTAAGGCAGCGGAGCATCATCATACGACGGGTGAAAACCCCGCGTCGAACTGGTGTCGTAGCTATATGACGAAGAGCTGTAATAATTTGCTCTGGTGTGCTTAATCGTGTCGTTCGACGGGAAGCGTTTTCCGTTCAGTCCGCCGCGTGCAGCCTTTTCCCACTCCGCCTCGGTCGGCAGGCGGTAACCGACCGCGCTCCAGTTGCAGTCCGGCGTGTTTTGCCCCGTGCGGCAAACCTCTCCTTCAACGGTGTAGCACGGCGTTTTACCTTCTTTTTCACTGCGGGCGTTGCACCATTTCACGCAATCGTACCAGTTCACGGTATGCACCGGATGGCTGGAGGCCTTACCTAAACCGGCATTCGTAAAGCTGTAGCCGTTTGTCACCGCCCAGACATAAATTTCGTCCCACTGCGCTTTGGTCACCTCTGTTTTTCCCATGTAAAATCCGCTGACATAGACCGAATGAACCGGCTGGGCGGACGTGAACTCGTCCAGATTGTCGCCCATGTTGAAAACTCCGGCGGGGATATAGGCCATATCCGCCGGAGATTTCAGGTCAAACAACCGGGTTGTCATTATTGGATTTGTTACCGCATGCTGAATATAATCCACCCAGTTGCTCAGGCCCGCCAGTGTCACCGTCCGCTGAACCGTACAAATCACGCCCGTTGCACCGTTCGTCCAGACGAACGTTCCGTCGGATGAAAACCCCGTTATCCGGGAGTTTGTCGGCGAAACGATCCGGAAGAATGCCGCATTCTGCTGTCCGAACAGCGGAAACGGCAGCAGCAGGGCAAAAACCGCCGCAGAACGTGTTAAAAGCCGGATGAATTGACTTTTTATGATTTTCCGCATCATTAACCTTTCACCTTCCCTACGATGCCCATATGATATTCCTCCTGTACATATTTGTATAGCTATCATTCATTCCCTGCAAAATGGTTGTTTTAACGGGTGCAGGATGTCGCTGAACAGTGTAGTCTTCGGGACTCAGGTGATATGCTGCAGAGAAACGGGAAACCCGGAGTCATACAATGAAAAAAACCTTGTGCGCTTTTATGCTGACCGGTCTGGCCGGATTCGGTTTCGGAGATTTGGCTTCGTTTGTTAATCCGGTTGCAGGTTCTCTGTGCGCCGGCCACACGACACCGGCGGCGATCAGACCGTTCGGGATGATCAGCCCCGGCCCCAACACCGGGCCGCTCTCCGGAATGGGTGAGTGGAAGCGGTGCTCCGGTTATTATTATCCTGACAACACGATTATGGGATTTGCCCACACCCACCTGCTGGGAATCGGAGTTCCATCCTACTGCTGTCTGGCGCTGATGCCGGTTACCGGCAGTGCGGGCATGAGATCCGAATCCGCCTTTTCCCACGACAACGAAACAGCGGAGCCGGGATATTACAAGGTGAAACTGGACACCTACGACATTCTGGCTGAAATGACCTGTACCAAACGCGCCGCGATCCACAGATATACGTTTCCGGCATCCCCCGCACCCCGCATTCTGATCGATATCAATCAGGGGGCGGATCCGACCAAGGGAGATCTGGTGCAGGTGAGCAGCAACACGCTGCAGGGCCGGGTGTACTGCGTGAGGCGCAAGAAACACTACCAGTATTTTTATATTCAGTTCAGCGCCCCGTTTGCTTCGTATGCCCGAACGTCGGACGGCGCAACGGTTTCCTGGGCTGCGGATGCAGATAAAACAATTCTGGCGAAAGTCTCCATTTCGTTTGTGAGCGAGACGAACGCCATGGCGAATCTTGAAGCGGAAATACCCGGATGGAATTTTGATGCCGTGAGGGCCGCCGCCCGGAATGACTGGAACAATGAGCTGTCTAAAATCGAAATAGCGGGCGCGACTGATGACCAGATGCGGACTTTTTATACTCACCTTTATTTCGCTTTCTGGCATCCGCAGCTCGCCAGCGATGTGAACGGACAATACCGGAGTCTGTCCGCGCCGAATACTCACGGCGCGGTCAAAACATCTCCGGACGGTCACTATACCTCGCTTCCCATGTGGGATGTGTTCCGCTCCGAGCACCCGCTGCTCATCCTGCTGCAGCGGGATATCGCCCGCAAGACGGTCAGCACCATGCTGACCGACTACAGCGATTACGGAGCCCTTCCGAAATGGAAGTATGCTTATATTGAGCATGGGGGCATGATCGGGCGGCATGCGCTTCCGGTGCTTGCCGAGGCGCAGGCCAAGGGTATCATCGTTGACGTGCCAAAGGCGGGGGAAGCGGCCGTCGCTGAGGGATCTCTTATGTCGAGTAATTACCGGAACATCGGGTTTGATTCCAATACCAGTGAGACGCTGGAGTGGGCCTATGACGACTGGTGCATTGCGCAACTGGCAAAAACTGCCGGAGACACAAACAGCCACGCGCGTTTTACGGCCCGGTCGATGAATTACACCAACCTCTTTAACGCCAATGAAGGATTTATGTGCCCGCGGGATCCCGTTACAAAGAAATGGATGTATGACCCGTATGATCCCCGGCGGGGCTATTCCCAGTATGTGGAGGGCAACGGGTGGCATTATACCTGGTCGGTGTTTCACGACATTCAGGGGCTGATCAATCTCATGGGAGGAGACGCTGCGTTTGAAAAAACACTGGACGGCCTGTGGACCGCCATGGGAACACCGGACTGTCCTAAAGATGTCGTGCCGGAGGTCGGCAATTACGCACATTCCAACGAACCCTGCCACCATGTGCCTTATTTATATAACTACATCGGCATGCCCTGGAAGACACAGGAATGGGTGCGGCGAATTGCCGGACTGTATGCATCAGGCCCGCATTACGGCATCGACGGCAATAATGATGCAGGCGCTATTTCGTCGTGGTATATATTCAGCGCACTGGGGTTTTATCCCGTGACCCCCGGAACATCCGGGTATGTAATCGGAAGCCCCCTGTTTGAAAACGCAACGGTTCATCTTGATGGCGGGGATCTGACGATCACTGCGACCAGCAATTCCGTCGCCAATGTTTACATCCAAAGCATGACACTGAACGGAGCGGAGTGGAACAAGACCAGCCTGCCTTATGATGCCATCAAAACCGGCGGAAGCATTGTTTTCACGATGGGTCCCGCTCCGTCCCAATGGGGGACAGCTCCGGATGCCCGGCCTTTTTCCGTCAGCCCTCAGAAGTAGTGATGTTTGCCGGAGCTACTCCAACTGAACCCCGAGTCTGTAGTAACCGCAGGGAACGGCGGTTTGGTTCGTGAAGCTTCCCCGTGTCCACGGAATGTTGCTTTCCAGACATTGGAAACTGTTCAGTAAATTGGATGTCCAGTAAACCGAATAGACCCGTCCGGAGACCGCGTTCCAGCCCAAGACCTTTCCGGCGGTCAGAGCTTGGAAATCGGAAATCTGCAACCGGCTCTGCGGATCGTTCGGATTAAGTCCGGCGATATAGGCCTGCCGCACGGTGTTGATGCCGTTGGAACAAGCCTCATTCGGATTGGCGTTCGTTGCCCCGCCAAAGTACTGCTGCTCCCACCAGTTGGGAATTCCGTCATTGTCCAAATCATCCGGTAATCCAGTCAGCACCGAAAACACCGAACTTATTCCCGCGTGTCCGTTTCCGTCATCGGCCCGCAAGACCATATTGCTTGCCGCTTGCAGAACAGTTACCGCCCCGGTCCATACACCGCTGACGAAGTTACCCGAATTCGTGGGGGTCATATTCACGACGGGGTCGCTGACCCCCAGCCGCAGATTCGGAATGTTGCTGGTCACATACCGGGTCGGATTATATCCGTTGGTCGGCCAGCCCAGCGGATCCCCGGCCCCGCTGTCCGTATAATAGTAAACAGCCCGATTCTGACTGCCCGTGGTACACTGGCAAAGGGCCGCAGTTGTGTACGACGAGTTATTGTGACTGAAGTCAATCAGCAGGTTGTTTGTGCCGTTGTAACTGAAGGGGGTACTGAACACAAACGTCCGCCAGCCGGTTGTGCCGATCGGTTCGTTGGTCTGAAACACCGTTGTCCAGCCCGTTTCCCAAACCGGTGAAACACCGTAACCCGCCAGTGAAGTATGCTTCATACGGATCGTCCAGTTGGTCATCACCTGACCGGGAACCTTCGTGACGTTCAACGCCAGCGAGTTGATACTGCAGGCATTTCCGACTTCATTGGTCAGATAGATTACCTGGGTACGGCTGTCGTGCCAGTATGTGTTCATCGGATGATCCCATGTTTTTATTCCGCTTCCAATCGGGAGATTTGTTCCTCCTGATCCCGGCCAACCGGACAGCCCGACGCGGTTCGTAAACAACACCAGCAAACTGTCCGTCGCATCCAGTGCCTGAATCCTCACAGGAACAGGTTGCCCGACATACTGCGCAGGCGCAACGGGATCCCATGCGAAACGAACCAGCACACGCGGACGAACCACGAGCTGCACGTTTCGTGTCGAACTGGTGCGGCTGGTAACATTACTAAAGACTATCACTCCGGTATTGGTTCCCGCACCCCGACTATTCGCATTCGTATTGATAGAGACAGTCACAAGATTCGTCTGTCCCGAAGCAAGAATCCCGCCGGACGGCGAAACGGTCACCCAATTGGACGAGCAGCCTGCCGTCCACGACAGGTTTGATGTGCCTGTATTGCTCAAAGTATAAACGGTATTCGACGGAGTAAAAGGGCCGCCTTGATAGCCGATTGAACTCAGTCCGTCAGACGGGGTTATCTGCAGCCCGTCGCGCACATTCAAAGCCACTGTACGCATTTGAACTCGACCGTTGTTCACATTAGTGAAATTTACCACGGCTCCATAAGTCCCCACGTTAAGGGTGTTCGCGGCGGCGCTGATAGAGACGGTCACAAGGTTTGTCTGCCCCGGCGAAAGGATTCCGCCGGCGGATGAAACCGTCACCCAGGTGGACGTGCAGCCCGCCGTCCACGAGAGATTTGATGTGCCTTTGTTGCTCAAGGCGTAAACGGTATTCGACAGAATAAACGGTCCGCCGTAATAACCGGTTGAACTCAGCCCGTCTCCGGACATCACCATCAGCGCATCAGGACGAATCGTCACACAGTTAGTGTAAGGAACGGAATTTTGCCCGGAAACCGTAACGGACATAAGAGGATTTGTGTTGCCGGACACATACGGCGCGAAACTGAACGGCGCCACGCCGGAGGCATCGGTGTAAGCGGTGCGATATTCATCAGGATCGAGCACAAGCGCAACCAGTGCTCCGGACACCGGCACACCGCCAGCGGTGACTGTGACGTTGAAACTGGCCGGTACCAGCGCGTCGAGTTGATTCGGGTGCGTGACCGTCAGGACCCTGGGGACAGCGTTTCGCGGGCTTTGTTCGGGATCACCGAGCAAGGTAAGAATATCAAATTGGATTTGGGTGACCGTACCGGCTCCCAACTTTTCATACATGAGGATTTTCGCGAAATTGAGCATCTGACCGAGATGCGTTCCGTGGCCGCAATAGTTATTGCCGTAGGTCAGACCGGATTTGTAATAAGGAATCCCGGAAAGGGTTTCAAAGTAGTTGGTGTACATGCACTCGTACAGACCGTGGGTAAACCAATCGTTGTACCACGAATAACTGACGCGCGTCGCGCCGATGACCGCATGCGAGCCCCCGTTGGGGTTCTTTAAAAACGCTTCGGCCAGACTGTCGCCTGCACCGTCGAACCAGGCAGTCTCACAGTTGATGGACATGACGACGGGCAGTTTGTTTGCGTTGCCCAACTGGCTTGCCCTCGTTGGGCTGAACGGCGGTGTGGCCCAGCCGCCGGTCTGGCTGCCGTGATCACGGTGCTGAACAAGCCAAACGCCGTTGTTGATGGTGTTGGAAATGGCGGCGGTCCCGGCGCTTGTACTGACGTATGTCTGCGTACCGCCATAAAGCGTGCCGTTGGTATGAAGAAGACTTCCGTTGCTGTTATTGTATCGCCGGGGTGTGATGACCGTATCCGCACAGTAGGCCGTTGGCACCGTATAGCCTTGTGCCACATAAAAATCGCGCACGGCCTCGGCGGTTTCAATGAACAGGCGATCTTCATAGCCGTCACTCGGATCCGTATCAGCAAACTGGCCCGCCGTGAGCACCGTCTGGTACATCGCCGTCGTCGAATCAGGTGTCTTCTCCACATTGAGAATTTTGTTGACCATCAGATCGCACTGAGCGGTAGAAGCGCATGGCAGCCGCCCCAGAAACAGATCCGGGAAATAATCACTGCCGTCAACGGCTGCATAATAAAGATCCGTGCCGGCATTGGCACTGTAGTAGGAGTGCAGTGTCTTGTACCAGGCAGGGATATAAGCTGAATCGCCGACCAGAAGTACATAAACGGGGGCCGGATTCCAATTGCTGTAGGCGTTGCTTATGTAGGCAGTGATGTTCGTGCAGGTGGGTGTCGCACTGATCTCGGATATTTTCACCACGCGGGTTTTGAAACCTTTAGCGTGCTTCCACTGCGCCAGCGGCAGGATGTTGGTGTAGAAATTATCATGCGTAATAATCAGGTAGTCTGCACCGTTGCCCGTTGAAAGATCAGGCATCGGATCGGCCGGCGCGTCAGCAGCGGCCGGTTGTCCATCCAGCACCCCGTCAAAAAAAGGCGCAAACTCCTGTGCGCCGAGCTTATCCGTGTTCGTACACGGCACAGGCGGATTACCCTGCGGCGGGTCAAACTCCAGATGCCAGCGCACTCGGCGGGCCGCCTTCAGCGCACTGCGGCCGGCATTGTAAACAACCGGGGTGTAGTTGATATACACGAGCGCCTTGCGCCGCACGCGCATCTGATCGGCAATGTACACCGGCTGCGCAGGCATAAACTCATCACGCTGATACGCCTTGTGGTTCCTGATAAACGGCGGATTCGGCGCGCCCGCCTTGTCCGTCGGCGGTTCCTGACGAGGAGCGACGTTATACCTGCCTGTAAGCTCAACCCACTCTACCTCATCCACCACCAGCCGCACCGTGACACCCGCAGGCACTTCAACAAACTCGCCGTAGCAGGGCAATTCCGGTTCCCCAACCTCGCCGCACCTGCCGCCGCCAGGCAGATCCAGCACAGAGTAATCCCCATCTGCAAGCCGCACCGTCTGCACCAGACACAACGAAGCTTTAGCCCAACTTCCGCGGCCTAAAAAATAAGTTTTTATCCCGCAACGCTTTGCGGGGCCGCAGGCACTACATTTTCGCGCATTCTCCGTTTTGATAG
>JALOTS010000086.1 GCA_025457785.1 Pontiellaceae bacterium
TTTGTACTGCCTGGATTAAAACCCTCTGAACAGAAGATGCTGCTGTACGGCGGATTGGCGGGCGCGGTTCTTTTTATCCTCGGCGTGGCAACGTGCTACTTCATCTCCCTGCCCGTCGCGGTCGGTATTCTGTTTTATTTCAACGACCTCCTTGGCACGGCGGCCTATTGGAAAATGGATGCCTATCTCGGATTCGTCATGCAACTGCTGATCGGATTCGGGCTGGCGTTTGAACTGCCGCTGATCCTGCTGATGCTGGGATATACGGGTATTGTGTCGGTTGCCCGGCTCTGTAAATACCGCCGCCACATGATTATTGTCATCCTGATTGTCGCCATGGTGCTCACGCCTCCCGACGTATTCTCCCAATTACAAATGGCTATTCCGCTTTATCTGTTGTATGAATTGTGTATCTTAATTCTTCGCCTCCGCGAACGAGGCCGCAGAAAAAACAAAAAAGGAACCGGAAAATGAATACGTTAGCCCTGATCCCCGGCATGTCCGGCGCTTCGGAAATGCTGCTGATTCTCTTTGTGATCCTGCTACTGTTCGGCGGGAAAAAGCTGCCTGAACTGGCCCGGGCGCTCGGTAAGAGCCTGAACGAATTTAAACGCGGTCAGTTGGAAAATCCGCCCGACAAAAAGGCCGAAAAACCGGCGGATGAAAAAGACGATCCAACGAAAAAGACCTGACCGGTTGAGGTATCACCCGGAAACCTGCGGAAATTTTTTCGGAGAAATGAGCTTATGAGCAGTACGTTCGGAACCCTTTTCAGAACAACGACATTCGGTGAATCGCATGGCAGGGCCGTCGGCGCGATCGTGGACGGCTGTCCGGCTAAACTGCCGCTGACCGAAGCGGATATTCAGCCACAGCTCAATCGCCGCCGTCCGGGGCAGAGTAAACTGACCACGCCGCGCGATGAAGCCGATCAGGTGACGATTCTTTCCGGAACCGAAAACGGGATGACGCTCGGTACGCCGATTGCTCTTTCGGTCAACAACCGCGACCAGCGTCCGGGCGATTACGGCGAAATGACCGCCGTTCCGCGTCCGTCCCACGCGGATTATACCTATTTAATGAAATACGGCATAACGGCCGCCAGCGGCGGAGGCCGGTCGAGCGCCCGCGAAACCATCGGGCGCGTGGCGGCCGGTGCGATTGCTGAAAAATGGCTGACGGTTCGGTTCGGTTCGATTTCGATTGTTGCGTTTGTCAGCTCGGTTGGCGGAATTGTCGCGCCGGAAATCGACCCGGTTGGTTTAACGAGGGAACTGGTCGATGCCAATCCGGTGCGCTGTCCGGATGCGGAAACAGCTCAACAGATGATCGCCGCGATTGAAAAAGCCCGTGATGAAAAGGATTCGCTGGGCGGCACGGTAAGCTGTATCTGCTGCGGTCTGCCCGCCGGACTGGGTGAACCGGTATTCGACAAACTGGAAGCAAAACTGGCGCAGGCCATGCTGTCCATTCCCGCTGTGAAGGGGTTTGAAATCGGCTCCGGATTTGCCGGAACGCTGATGCGCGGCTCGCAGCATAACGACGCGTTTGTGCAGAAAAACGGGCGGCTCGGCACAAAAACGAATTTCAGCGGCGGAATCCAGGGCGGAATCACGAACGGGGAACCGATTGTCTTCCGGGTTGCGATCAAGCCGGTTGCCACGATCGGCCTGCCGCAGAAAACCGCCGGTCTCGACGGAACTGCGGTGATTCTGAAAGCCAAAGGGCGGCACGATCCGTGCGTTCTGCCGCGGGCCGTCCCGATTGTAGAGGCCATGACGGCGCTGACGCTGGCCGATGCCGCGCTTCAACAGGAATATCGCATTTGAATCCGGCTTGTCTTTCTGCGGGCGGCGATTATTCTGCCCCCTCGAAACTGCTTCAGAAAAAGCGACATATACGTTTATGAAAAAGAAAATAAACAGAGATCTCCGGAATATCTACCGGACAGACGAAGCGGAGACACCGGCACAGGCCGCGTTGAACTCCGATTTCGAGGAAATCAAAAGGGAACTCCGCCGGGAGCTGATTTTTAACGCATCGGTCGGCCTGCTGACCTTTTCGGTCGTTGTCATTCTGGCCGTTCTTTTTGTAAAAAACTTTGTCATTCAGCCGGGGGCCGGCGTCTCCGTTCCGCATAAGAACGCCTATCTGTCCGCTTATGAATTACCCGAAAAGGAACAGTGGGCACTGGATTACCGCCAGATTGTCGCGCAGGCGGAAGCTGCGGCGGGTTCCGGTCCGCGCGACTTCTCCTCGAAGTGGGTAAAAAACACCGCCTACCATGTGATTATGGGCCAGCAGGCCATTCGGGCAAACAATCTGCCGGCGGCGCAATACCATCTGGAACAGGCGAATCTCACCTTTCCGGAGATGACCGGGGTTCAACGTGATCTGGGAACCGTCTATTTAAAACAGCAGAAGTTTAAACAGGCCAAAGAATTTCTGCAGCAGGCGCAGAATCAGGCTCCCTCTGCGGAGACGCTTAACAATCTGGGTATCGCGCAAATGGGGCTTGAGGAATATGACCTCGCGGAGACCTCGTTCCGGCAGGTTCTCCAATCCCGTCCGGATGCCGCCGGCTGCTATAAAAATCTGGCGTACCTGTATCAGAAAACCGGACGGACCAATGAAGCCGCAGCCGCATACGAAAGCTATTTTTCGCTCTATCCGCAGGATCCGCCCCTCCTTGAAAGCTACACGGCCTATCTGGCCGGAATCAAACGGGACAAAGAGGCCGTCCGGTTTTTGGAACAGTTGAAGGGAGGCGACCCGCTGACGGTTCAGCTTCTGCTGGCGAAGGCTGCGGCACGGGACAACGATGCGGAGCGCGCCGTCCGCGCCTTGCGCGAAGCCTCGCGCTTTCTTACGCCCCGGCAGATGCTTACCGAACTGCATAAGGATGACTTTAAAAAAATCTCTCAAAACGAATCTCTCAATGAACTGGTCTATCAACTGGAACTGGCCGCCGTGGTTTTATCAACCAACCGGATTGAAGCGGCGCCCGCTCTTTCTCCATAAAAACGGACAGATATATTTTGCTTTCCAATGAATTTTCATTACTGTACCACGCCTTGATTTGATGGTGGGTGTAGCTCAGTTGGTTAGAGCGCCAGATTGTGATTCTGGATGTCGCGGGTTCAAATCCCGTCACCCACCCCGTCTTCCGCCCGTTCGACGAAGAATTCACAGAGTTTGCCCATGCAAAAAGAAGAAAAAGATATCCGGGACATTTATCAGACCGACGACCAGAATCCTGAACAGGATTTTAATCCGAGAAGTTCACAGCAGCATCTGGAAAGCCACCGGCGGGAGTTGCGGAAAAACCGGCTTGTCCTGATTTTTTTCGGCTCGTTGACGGTTGTGTTTTCGGTGGCGCTGGTGTCCGTTATGATCCGGCACTTCGTTCAGGAATTCCAGGGTGTAAAAAAAGCCCCTGAAGAAAAACCGGCGGATACTCCGGAGCAGGCTCTGGATGCCGGGTCGCTCTGGATTATGGACTATCCGCCGGAACCGGAAAACCCTGACGAAAAACCCGGCCCGAAGCCCCTGTCGGCATCATGGGTAAAAACCGCCGCTTACTACATCATTTCCGGACAAATGGCGCTGAATTTCGCGCGGAACGAGGAAGCAAATGACTTCTTCAAAAAAGTGGTGGATATCTATCCGGATATAAAAGGCGTTTACTTCACCATCGGTCAGCTTTACCTCTTGCGAAACGAGTATCAACAGGCGATTCACTATTTGGAAAAATCGTTGCAGGAAGAAGAAACCGTTGATGTGGTCAACGCGCTGGGAAACGCCTACCTCGGAGCAGAACAGTTCGCTCCGGCAGAAAAAAATCTGAAACGGGCGCTTGAATTGCTTCCGGAAAATGCCGGATGCCACCGAAGTCTCGCGAATCTGTATCGGAAAATGAAACGCGACAACGATGCCGTGTATCATTTTGAAAAATATATCGATGCAAAACCGGACGACCTGGATACCCGGCAGGAATTTGCGCTTTATTTGACCAAGCTGGGCCGATGGAAAAACGCGGAAGAAGTGCTGACCGAACTGATCAAAGAGGTGGCCGATGTCGCGCCGCTCTACTTCCTGCTGGCGCAAACTCAGATACAGAGCAGTCAACCGGATAAAGCCGTCGAAACCCTGAAGAAGGGCGTGCAGTTGCTGGATCCCCAGACGGCGTTAATCTGGCTGAAGCGTGATGAATTTAATGGAATACGCGGCACCGCCGGATTTAAAGATCTGGTAAATCAGTTGGGTCGCAAATAAACCGCGGCCCCGTTTACCGGATCGAGGGAATTCGCACGATGCCCTGCTCAACAGGCCGCGCGATTTCTCCTTCGAAAAGAAACCGGGTATATTGAGGCCGGAAGGTCTCCTGAATCCGCCGGACAGTCTCCGCATCAGCGTTTGCATCACTCACAACCAGTGTGTGCAGGCGATTAATCCCCTGTTTCTGGACAAACCGGAGAACACGTCCGGCCCGGAAAGAATCTCCGTCCGTCACAAGCTCCCATTGGTTCCCCGGGAAACGAACCAGCATGGCGAAATCTTTATCTCGAAAAACCTGAATGTCGCGGCACGGGAAAACCCCGCCCGCCTGCCATGCAAAAACGGAAAGGAGAACGAGAAGAACAGCCCCCTTTCGCCAGCGTGACGGCCCGGTAAAAAACAGAGTCAGTCCGGTGTACCAAAGTCCTGTCGCCCATGCGGACGGCATTCGGACCGCCCGGTACGCACCCGGCAGCGCGGAAAACCATCCGATGATCCAAATCAGCAGGTTAATAAACAGCAGATTAGCCTGATTAAACAGTGCGGCGGCGGGAAGGAATACCATTCCGCTCAGCAGGGCCAGACAGCCGGTAAACATAATCATGGAGGTCAGCGGAATAACCGGCAGATTGGCAATCAGCGCCACCGGAGAAAGCGAATAAAAAAAACAGGCGGTAATCGGCGCCGAAAAAAGCCAGGCGGCCAGAGAGGTCAGCATCAGAGCGCCCGTGTTTCGCAACAGAACAAAAACCGGACGGGCGCTGTCCAACCGTTCGAGTTGATGCTCCCATCCCGACGAACGGAAAACAGCAATCTGCCTTATGGTCCATCCATGCACCATAATCAGTCCGCAAACCACAATAAACGAAAGCAGAAATCCCGGATCGGCGATATTCGCCGGATCCATGATCAGCAGCAAAACGGCGGCCAGCGCAATCGCGGACGGCGTGTCCGGACGGCGCCGCAGGAGTGGCGCGGCAAAAAAAACGGCCGACATCGCCAACGCCCGCAGGGCGCTCGGTTTCATGCCGGTTGAAATGACGTAAAGAAAAAGCGCCGGAATCAGAAGCCAGCCCCACTGCGGGCGGGAAACTCCGATAAATTTAAGCCCCATAATCAAAATGGATGCCATAACGACCACATGCATGCCGGAAATAGCAAAAATATGCAGAACCCCGGCACGGGAACAGAGCTGATAAAGCTCCGGCGGGATCGACTGCCGATATCCCAGCATGAGCGCTCGAAGCAGTTGAATGTGCCGGGTAAACGGTTCAATTCCCGTGCGCAGAATTTCCGAGGCTTTCCCGCGAACCTGATAACAGCTCCGCAACAAGGAGGTTCCGGAGGCCCGGAGCCTGACCGCACCGCCAACGGGAACCGTCAAAACGCCCGCTGTGCCGCCGCGCGGTTTTTCATAGCCGGCATAACGGCCCTTCAACCGCCACTGCTCGCCAAACCGGACACAGGCGGTATTATCGTTTAAATAGACCCGCAGTACGGCATCAACAGGCAGCCACTTTTCACCGAACCGCACGGCATCCGCACGAAAGATAAAGTTACCTGCTCCATCCTCCTCCTCTAAAAGGTTTGGCTCCTCCTGAATTGTTCCGATCAGTTCCTGTTCGGTATAAATCACCTCAGCCGTCATCAGGGCGGTGCGGGAAGACGAAGGCATCGACTCCATCGCGCCGTAAGAAGCGGCTAACAGACCGAACAGGAGATAAATCAGCGGGGTCGAACAAAAAAACAAGGGTATCCGGCAGGCGATCGCCAGCAGGAAAGCGGCGACGATAAGCAGCAGCAAAGGCGAACCCCCGACACCGTGTTGAAAACCCAGGCCGGCAGCCACTGACAAGGCGATCCCGACCAGCGGGCGGCGCACCTGTTGGGTTAAAATCATCCCGGATTTCCGATCATTTCTTCGGGATGACCTTCAACTCCGGCTTCTTGGAAACATCCACGTCGCCCGGTATCTTCGGTTGAGTTTCTTCAACCCTGCGTTTATTGATCTCTTCAATCGCTTTCCGGGTTTCAACACCGACAATCCGGTCGGCAAACGAACGGAACTCCACGCTTTCGCGGATTGAATCAAAGGCAGGATCTTTCAGCCACGGGGAAACCGCTGCTGCGCCAAACAAACTGGCTGCCTGTCCCATCATAACAACGGATTTTCCCAATTCATTCTGCTGAGCGTAACAAATAGCCGTTTTATTATAATAATCCAGCTGGGGATCTAGTTTTAAAAGATCCAGATAACGGAGTATCGCGCGGTCATAATTCTGACGGGAAAAATAGATTTCAGCGCAGTTTTTCAAGGCCTCGCTGTGTTCTGCATCGACGACCAGCATTCGCTCAAACAGCGCCAGCGCGGCATCCGGATCACCTTTCGCGATCTGTCCGTTGGCGGAAATTAAAAGAAGAGTCAAATCATGCGGCTGATCCAGCAGCATCCGGTCCGTCAGCACAAGAGCGGCATCGAGCTGTCCGCTTTTCTGCAAGGCATCCAGCAGATTCATTTGCAAATCCTGCTGCAAGCCATCCACATCAATCAGTTGAATATACAACGGAACGGCCTCGGCGTAACGCTCGTTGCGCATATAAATTTCGACCAGCATTTTTTTCGCAGCCCGGTTGTTCGGCATCACCTTCAAGACCTGCTCCATTCGGCGAACCGCATCCGCATCGACTCCCCGGTGATTGAACGCATCGGCAACCCGCAGATTCTGTTCAACCATATCCCACTGCTCCACCCGTTGCCGGATCAGCGCGGTATTTACTACCTGATCCGGTGCGTATGTCTGTTCAGGAACCGTGACCGGCACAGTCAGTTTTTCCATCCGGGCTGCATTGGCCGCCCATAACTGTTTCTCTTTTTCGGAAGGTTTGCTCAGGCCGTTCAGCCACCATCGCAGTGCAAAAAATCCGACAACCAGCAATACCACGATGAGGGCTGAACGAAACAGCAGCAAAAAAATGGTCCTGCTGCCGGCACGGTTGCTGGTTTCACGGCGGCGGACCGGCGTGTTCCGGGAAGTGCGCTGCGAACGGAACCCCGCCCTTCCGAAAGAGTCATCCAGCGGGGTCTCGTCTGCACTGCGTGAATAAAAGTGATGTGCGGGATTCACCCCCGTCATTTGACGGCGGGAATCAGGTAAGACCTTTTTTTTTCGAAAAAATTTCATAATTGCAGGCACTCCGTTCCGGATCTGAAAAACAAAACGGCAACAGTATCGGGCGGAGCGTGTAAAGTGTCAAGCCCGTGGGGTATCATGCTGACTTTCATTCGGAGATCTCTGATGGAACCGTTTGCTTTGCCGGCGGCGGCTTGTCCTGTCGCGCCGGTATTCGCGCAGCCCGATCCCGGGAACACAGCAGGACACCCGGCCTGAAATACTCACACGCCATCTCCAGTATGCCCGCCGAACGGGTTGGTTCCCGCATCCGGGAAACAGAGGCGTCGGTTCACGCAAATCAAAAAACTCATCCCCTTCGGCAATCAGCGGACAAAGCAGATCGGCGAAAAAACGAAGCGGCGGCTAAAAAGGGGGTTCAAGGATCTGATTCTTCTGTCGAAGGTTTTAAATGATGGTTTTCTTGGTGGCCTTCACAAGGGTTTTCCACAGCTCCTGCTGTGTTTTGGCCTTGAGCAGCAGTTCC
>JALOTS010000087.1 GCA_025457785.1 Pontiellaceae bacterium
ACGGTACTCAGAATCAGGTGTCCGGAGAGCGCGGCAGACAGCGCCGTTTGCATCGCATCGCGATCCCGCAGCTCGCCGATCATGATCACATCCGGGCTCTGCCGGACGACATGTTTGAGCGCAACGGAAAACGACTGCGTGTCGTAACCGACCTGCCGCTGATGCACGAGACAGTTGATCTCTTCATGAACAAACTCCACCGGATCTTCAATCGTCATAATGTGGGCGCGCCGCGCGGCGTTAATGTGATGAATCAGCGATGCCAGCGTGGTGCTCTTCCCGCAACCTGTCGGCCCGACCGCCAGAATCAGTCCGCTGTTCGCGCTGGCCATGTCCAGAATGGAAGAGGGAAGACCCAGTTTATCGAACGCGATATGACCCAGCGGAATCAGCCGCGCAACCAGCCCGATCCGTCCGGAGTGCAGAAAAATATTTATCCGATAACGCGCCGCACCGGCAATCGCATAGGCAAAATCCAGATCGCCTGACTGCTTAAACCGCTCCAGCGCGAGCGGCGTGGCAAGGGTCTCGATCACCGATCGCAGCTCGCTTTCCGAAAGCGGATCGTACGATGTCGTCACCACGCTTCCGTTAATGCGGTAACCCGGACTGATGTCCGCCCGCAGGAACAGATCCGACGCCTTCAATTCATCCATCCGCAACAGATGCGCATGAAACCGATCCATATGGCCCAGCTTATCCTGTGAGCTCATCGTTTGAACCCCCTTTTTTACTTAAAAACGCACGTTTTATTTAATCCTCACCGCACCCTGTTTTTATCAAAATAACGGGATGGAAAACCTGTGCCCGGCAGAGCCGATTACAGTCGTAATGCCATCAACCATCTTGCCCGGTGTGACGCATCGTCACTGCTGTTCGGAAACCGCATGTAGAATCCGGCTCAGATCCTCCAGACGCACCGGCTTGGCCAGATAGTCAAACATGCCGCAGTCCATTCCTTCGTCACGGCTTTCCTGCAATGCGTGCGCGGTCATGGCCACAATTTTCGGACACATCGCCGGGGGATAAAGCTTTTTCAGATGAATGGTCGCTTCGATTCCGTCCATTACCGGCATTTGAATGTCCATTAAAACCAGGTCGTAGTGTTTCGCCGCGATGGCGTCAACCGCTTCTTTTCCGTTTTTAACCAGATCGGCTCCATACCCCAGCCGTTCCAGCATTTTCAGGGCGACTTTTTGATTCACCAGATTGTCTTCCGCCACCAGAATGTTCAACGGATTATCTCTTTCTGTCGAGAGATCCGGCTGTTCTTCCGCCGGAGAGACCGGCGGTTCCGCTTCCCGTCCCGCGACCAGATCGGCCAGCGATTCCATTAAAAGCCCCGGCTTGACCGGTTTGCATAACCAGGCGTCAATTACCTGTGTGTCACGGGACGAGTTACGCATGAAGGAGCTGAGGATCAGGATGGGACGACTCCCGAAATCAGGCCGCTGCCGCAACGCTTCAGCAAGCATAATGCCGTCCATTTCCGGCATCATCATATCCAAAACCGCCAGATTTACCGGGCCAAGACTGTCCATTTGAAGAAGAGCTTCTTTGCCGGAATGGAAGATCAGCGGGGTCATGTGCCAGCCCTTCAGTTGGTATTCCAGAATCCGAAGATTGGTGGAATTATCATCGACCACCAGAACGCGAAGCCCCTTCAGTGTGTCCAGATTGTTTTTCGTTTTACTGTGATCGTCCGACTGCGCCCGTTTCAAGATAATGTGGAACTGGAACTCGCTGCCCGCGCCCAGTTGACTTTTCACCTCAATACATCCCCCCATCAGATCGATCAGTTTTTTGCAGATCGACAGTCCCAGTCCGGTGCCTCCGAACCGGCGGGTCGTTGATGAATCCGCCTGCTCAAACGGGGTGAACACTTTCTGAACCATTTCAGAGGTCATTCCGATGCCGGTGTCCGAAACTGAAAAACCGAGGTCATATTTTTCGTTCCCTGCGAGTTTCCCGCTGATTTTTACGATGATTTCGCCGTGCTCAGTGAATTTGACGGCGTTACTCAGCAGATTCTTTAAAATCTGCTGCAGCCGGGCGGCATCTCCGAAAAACAGATCCGGAATATCCCCGTTTGTGGAATAGACCAGTTCCAGTCCTTTTTCGGCGGCCTTTGGAGCAACTGTATCCAGCACATTTTCCGCGCATTTCAGCAGGTTAAAGGGGATGTTTTCCAGTTGAATCCGACCGGCCTCGATTTTAGAAAGGTCAAGGATGTCGTTGATCAGTGTCAGCAGCGCCTCGCCGCTGGCTTCAATGGTTTCGATAAAATCACGCTGATCCGGAGTCAGCGGGGTATCGGCCAGCAGAGAGGTCATGCCGACGACGGCGTTCAGCGGAGTTCGTATCTCATGGCTCATATTGGCCAGAAACGCGCTTTTAGCTTCAGTTGTCTGTTCGGCGGCCTCACGGGCTTTACGCAGTGCATCTTCCATGCGTTTGCGTTCTGTAATATCCCGATTGATTCCGATCAGCCCGAACACCTTTCCGGTTGAATCGTAAAGCGGAACTTTTGTGGTGAGTCGGCATCCGTTTTGTCCGTTGAGTGTGTAATTTTCTTCAAAATTAATGATCGGCTGGCCCTGAAGAACCTTTTTTTCCGCAGCACAAAAGAGATCGGCATCCTGTTTTTTAAAAAAATCGTAATCTGTTTTTCCCCGTATTTCGTCCAGAGTCATTCCGTAAGCGGAAGCGGTGGCCGCATTACAGAGAACCATCCGGTGATGCATGTCTTTGATAAAAATAGGATCCGGGATGTTTTGAATCAGTGTTTTGATCACCGCCACGCTGTTTCCCGTTAGAAACGCACTCTGATTTTTCTGCTCCGCGTCACGGACAATCAATTGCACATAGCCTGTTTCGCCGATTTGGATGATCCGCCATTGCAAATCGGCCGCCATCACCGTTCCGTCTTTGCGAACAAGAGCTTCCCGCTGTGTTAAACATTCTCCTTGCGGCTTGCGGGACAGAACCGGGTAGGGAAACGAACCCAGCGTTGGAAAAAGCCGAATAAAAGACTGTCCGTCGATCTCACCGGAAGAATACTGAGACAGCATATCCGCCGCCGGATTGGAACCCAAAATCAACCCGGTTGAATTCATGATAAATACGGCATCGCATACGCCGTCGAACACCGAAACCAATCCCCGACTTCCGTTCATAGCACTCCTCCTGAATGGGAACCCGCCGCATCTGCCGGAATATGTGATCCGGGTCCGTGCAACGCAGTATGGCATAAAAAAATCACCCGATGCAACTCCGTTTAATGACCGGTTCCTGTGATGAAGTCGGGGGCGACAATGACATTTAAACAACAGAAAATCCCCGCCGGAACGGATTCCTGCGGGGTGTTTCGGCTCCGGAGCGCGGGAAGTAATTACTTCCTGGAGGCTGCGGCGGCTTCGCGGGCGCGCACTTTCAGCCGTTTCTTGCGGAGAACACGGCGGCGCTGTTTGGCTCGTTCTTTAAGTTGTTGTCCCATAGCGGGGAGAGCTTTTATCTGAAATACCTCCGCGCAGTCAAATGATTTCATTCATATCTTGCCGGAATATTGGAATGCTGGAATATTGGAATGCCGGAACATTGGAATACTGGAATAATGGAGAGAATACTCTAATGAAATAACTGGATTTCGTCTGAACCCGCTTTAGAATGCCCCGCATGAATTATCGACAAAAAAACCGGAAACACCGAATTCTCATCGTTCTTCTCTCGCTGGCGCTGCTGGGCTCGCTGTTTTCAAAGTGCAAACCTGTTGAAATCAACTATCCGTGCGACGAACTGCCGAAACTGACCGAAACCTGGTCGTTCGGCAGCGGCAGCGTCAAAGTGGTGCGTATTCCTCTCGACGGCATTATTATGCGTATTGAGGAGTCCGGCCTTTTTGCCGCCCGTTCGGATATGGTCGCGGAAATTCTCACGCAGGTTCGCGCCGCTGAAAACGATCCGGATATGCGGGCGGTTATTCTGGAAGTCAACTCGCCCGGCGGCGGCGTAACGCCCAGCGACGAAATTTACAACGCTCTGCGCCATTTCCGTCAGAGCCGCCCGGATCGGCGCGTCATCGTCTTTATCCGGGATATCGGCGCCTCCGGGGCCTATTACGCCGCCATGGCGGGCGATTACATTATTGCCGAACCGACGGCCATCGTCGGCTCTGTCGGTGTCATTATGCAAACCATCAATATGCAGGGGCTCTCTGAAAAAATCGGGATCACGGATGTCACCATCAAATCCGGTGACAACAAAGACATGCTCAATCCCTTTCAAGCCGTGAACCCCGATCAGGTGGCACTCCTGCAGGAGCTTATTGACAATATGCAGGCGCGCTTTCGCGGCCTTGTGGCTGAGGCGCGCAGTCTGGATCCCGTCGCCAGTCCCGAATTGTTCGACGGCCGTATCTTTTCCGCCGATGCCGCGCTGGAAAAAGGGCTGATTGATAAAATCGGCTACTGGGACGATGCCCTTGCCTCTGCGGCGGAACTGCTTGATTCCGGCGCGTTGCGCGTGGTTCGCTATGAACCGGAACGGACCTTTCTTGAAGAGCTGATCGAAGGAAAAAGTCCGGTGGTTCTTCCAAACCTGAAACTGCGTTCGCCGCAATTCCTGTATCTTTGGAAACCATAGAGAATGGAATAATGGAACGGTGGACTGGCGGAAGAGTGGAATAACGGAGTGATGGAAGAGTGGAACGCTGGAAAATTAAGGAGATTGCGTGTGAAAAATTTTGTATTTGCTGTTTTGTTGTCAATGAGTCTGAGCGGATGTGAAACGATCCAGGTGCAAACCCGCTCCAGCCGTGCGGCACTGACCGAAGACCAGCGGATTTCGCAGGAAAATCAGCGACGGCTGGCCGGACGTATTGAAACGCTTGAAATGGAAATCGGCCAGCTCAACCGCGATCTTGAAATCCTGCGCAAGCAGCTTGATGTCCGTTGCGCCGCGATCGAACAAAAAAGCGAAGCCGACAAGCGCGAAATGGTCGCCCGCCTGAGCGGCGAGCTGGATAAACTGATGAAGCAGGCGTCAAAGGTTTCTGCCCCTGCGCCCGTCAGCAATCGCGGGATTGAGCATGTGGTTCAGACCGGCGAAACACTCTACATCATTTGCAAAGCGTACGGGGTCAGTGCTCAAACCGTGATCGATGTCAATAAAATCAAAGACCCCGGAAAAATCTCCGTTGGTCAGAAACTTTTCATTCCGCAGTGATAACTCTGTTCGGGACAGCACGTTATGAAGCTGGTCATCGCAACTCGCAATCCGCATAAACTTGAAGAAATTCACGCGATTTTTAATTTCCAAGGATTGGAAGTCTGCTCCGCCTTTGATTTTCCCCATATTCCGGATGTCATCGAGGACGGTGAGACACTGGAGGCTAACGCGATCAAAAAGGCGGTTGAAATCTGTCAGGCCACCGGCCTGCCTGCAATGGCTGACGATTCCGGGCTGGAAGTGGAGGCGTTAAACGGAGCGCCGGGCGTTTACTCCGCCCGCTGGTCCGGCGAAGGATGCTCCTATGCTGATAATAACGCGAAGCTTTTGCGCGAACTGGCAGCGAAAGCCAACCGCCGCGCCCGGTTTCGAACGGTGATTGCGCTTGCTCTGCCCGGTGAAAACCCGCAAACGGTCGAAGGCTCCGTGCAAGGCGTCATTATTAAAGAAACGCGGGGAAATCACGGCTTCGGCTACGATCCGCTTTTTGTTCCCGACGGGTACAACCAGACGTTTGCCGAGCTTCCCGCTGAGGTGAAAAACAGAATTTCGCACCGCGCCCGCGCGCTCAATGCCGCATCCAATGTCTGGAGCGAGATCCTGCGGCCGCAATCAGGTTTTCTTCAAGTCCGCCCGTAATTGCGTCAGCAGCGCTTCCATATCGTCCGGAAGCGGCGCTTCAAACGTCAGCCGCTTTCCAGACTTTGGATGATTCAGCGAAAGTTTCGCGGCGTGCAGCATCTGGCGTCCGGCATGCGCGGACGAAGCCCGCCTGCAGCCATAGACGGTGTCGCCGATCACCGGGTTTTTGATGTGCGCCATGTGAACGCGGATCTGATGCGTCCGTCCGGTTTCAATTTTCACGCGGACGAGCGCCGCTTCGCCGAACGCTTCGACCACTTCGTAGTGCGAAACCGCCGGTCGTCCGTTGCGGACATTGGCCGCCATTTTTTTTCGGTGGATCGGATGCCGCCCGATGGTGGTTTCCACCACGCCGCGCTTGCCGCAGGGAACACCCCGGACAATCGTCAGATATTCCTTTTCCGTTCCGTGTTCCTTAAACTGCCGTGAAAGTTCCATCATGGCGGCTTCGTTTTTGGCGGCCACCATCACACCGCTGGTGTCTTTGTCCAGCCGGTGAACAATGCCGGGCCGCTTTTCGCCGCCGATGCCGGTCAGGTCTTTGCAGTGGTGAAGCAGGGCATTGACCAGCGTGCCGGTTTCGTTGCCGACGGCGGGATGCACCACCAGTCCGGCGGGCTTGTTGATGACAATTATATGGCGGTCTTCGTAGAGAATGTTCAGGGAAATATTTTCCGCCTGCGGCCCGGCGGGTGCGGCATCGGGAATGGACCATTCCACGCAGTCGCCTGCATGGATTTTCTGGTTTGCCTTGCACGGCGCACCGTTCACGCTCACCCGGCCTTCTTTTATCAGCGACTGCCAGCGTGACCGTGAATGCTCCGGCACCGCCTCCGTCAGCCAGGTGTCCAGCCGTCCGCCCGCTTGATCTGCAATTTTTTTAAACATGGGCGCCATGTTAACCATGAAGCGGCTCAAATGGATACTCATTTCCAATGGTTGGAATTATTCCGGTTGATTCCAGACCTTGAAATCGCTGTTTTTACTTTTACCGCGACACCCGTTCAGATAAGTTCCGCGGCATGTCTGAAAAAATCAAAACCGAATGGACCCCCGAACTGGATAAAGAAAATGACCGCGCTGTCTGGGCGCATGCGATTCCTTTTGCCGCCTGGCTGCTGATGATGTCAGTGCTTGGCGATCCCTCCGGCATGCACTATCTCTGGCAGACGATCGGCGGGCTGATTCTTCTGCTGATTTTCCGCCCGTGGCGCTGGTATTCACGTCCGAAGCTGAGCAGCCTGCCGATGGCGATAGCCGTTGGAGTTCTTGTTTTCGTTTTCTGGGTCGGTCTTGAATCGGAGTTTTTTAAAAGCGCTTTTCCGAAAATCAGTGAATTTTACGAACGCTGGTTTGTGCAGTTTGCCCGTTTCGGGGAATTGCGCGAACCCCTTGAACTGGGAGAAAACGGACTTCATCACTACGATCCGCGCACGACCGGATGGCCGCTTTTCTGGGTGCATATGCTTGGCACCACTCTCGTGATCGGTGCAATCGAAGAATTCATGTTCCGCGGCTTTGTCTATCGCTGGATGCAAGGCAGCCCTTTTTTCAAAAAAGATCTCGGCGTGATGGATACAAAAATGTGCATCCTCGTCGCGGCTGTTTTCGCGCTCGAACACAATGAATGGCTGATGGGCTTTCTCTGCGGCCTGTTTTATACGTGGCTCATGGTTCGCACCCGTGACATCTGGGCGCCGATCTGGGCGCACGCGCTGACCAACGGACTCCTCGGCTGGTACGCCGTTCATACCGGCGCTTATTGGTTCTGGTAAACCCGGCCCGGCAGAGCCGCCTGTCTGCGTGCGCACACGTACAGAAGGGCCGCGAATAGTTCAGCCACGAAAGATCCCGGCGCGGCAACGCCGCAACCAATAAGTTTATCCGCAGATAAACGCAGATTTCCGCAGAGGGGCTTTAGCCCAACTTCCGCGGGCTAAAAAATAGTTTTACGGAATGATTTTGCGCAACTTGTTTGCTTTCAATATAATACGCTAAAAGGCGTTTTGGATTAAATTTG
>JALOTS010000088.1 GCA_025457785.1 Pontiellaceae bacterium
AAGCATGATGGTAACGGTATTGATCAGGGCGTTTTGAGCCGTATCGGACAGACGGTCAACCACCAGGCATTCTCTAAAGAGGTTTCCGAGCATCAGCAGCCCGATCAGCGGACAGGCCGACGGCAGCAGCAGGATACAGAGCAAAAGAACCATCAGCGGGAAAACGATTTTTTCCAGTTTGCTGACGTGGCGGAGCTGTTTCATCTCGATGGCGCGTTCTGCCGGGGTGGTCAGCAGCCGCATGATCGGCGGCTGAATGATCGGCACGAGCGCCATGTAGGAATAGGCGGCCACGGCAATGGCACCTAATAGGTTGGGGGAAAGGCGCGTAGTTAAGAAAATAGCGGTCGGTCCGTCCGCTCCGCCGATAATGCCGATTGAAGAGGCATCGGCGAGGTCGAAATTAATCAAGCCGCCGGTCCACCTGGTCAATGCAAGCGCACCCATCAGAGACACAAAAATACCGATCTGCGCGGCACCGCCAAGCAGGGCGGTTTTCGGGTTGGCAATCAGCGGTCCGAAGTCGGTCATTGCGCCGACGCCGAGGAAAATGAGCAGGGGGAACACGCCGGTTTGCACGCCGCAGGTATAGAAATAATAGAGCAGGCCGCCCGGTTGTCCCGGAATGCCCGCTTCCGCGATTCCGGCAATTGGAATGTTGGTCAGGATGGAGCCAAAGCCGATCGGGATGAGCAGGAGAGGCTCAAAGCCCTTGGCAATCGCCAGATAAATCAGCAGAAGTCCGACGAGGATCATCACAAATTGACCCAGGCCTTCCGGCAAAAGTCCTTTGTACACCACGCCTTTGGCAATCGCTGCATCCAATGCAGCCTGAAGAGTCGTTACATCCACACCGGCTTTTTTCGCCAAATCGATATTTTTTTGGGCACTGTCGAAATGACCCGCATTGGTTTCCGCTTCGGCGGTTTGTACGCAGGCTTGGACATATTCAGCTCTTTTTTCCTCGGCGGTGCGCGGATGAATAAACCGGTAAATTCCGGTGTCGTGCCACAGCCGTTTGAATCCGCTGACAACGGAAATCTTTTGAACGGCCGGTTTTTCCGCCGGTTTTTCCGCTGAAAAGGCCGTGACGGAGGTCATTAAAACAATGAGCGCCGTCCAGATGGATTTTTTTATAATCAGATTCAGCATGACAGCAAGCTCCTTCAGTTGATGGATCCCAGCGCCTGACCTGCGTTGACCTGATCACCGACATGGACGGCGAGAGAGGAAACGGTTCCGGAGACGGATGATTTGATTTCGACCTCCATTTTCATGGCTTCAATCACCAGTAACACGCCGCCTGCGCTGATTGAATCGCCAATCTTTGCGGTGATGCGCATGACTTTGCCCGGCATCGGCGCCTTGATGACGACGGAGTCGGCGGATTCGTGCGCGACGGTTCCGGTTTTTACCGCCGCCGGGGCTGCCGTCAGGCCGTCTTTTATGCTGATATTGTAGCTCTTGCCGTTGACAACGGCTTTGTCGCCTTTGAGTTCGACGGCATACGAAGTTCCATCGACTGAAACGGTGTATCCGCAGGTATCCGGCTTGGCTTCACCTTCGGTTTTTTTCGGCTCGTTTTTGCGCACGCCGTTGACAACAGCTTTGCCGAGCAGGAAGTCGATTCCCTTTTGTCCGCAGGAGGCGGCGATGAAGATGTTTTCATCGCTTAAATCCTTAACGCCCGCATCGGTCAGTTGTTTTTTGATGGCAACGACGCTCTTTTTGGGATCGGCATCGTTGATTTCAAGCACCGGTCTGACGGTCGGCTGCAGTTTGAGCTGTTCGGCGCAGATTTTGACGATCTTCGCATCGGGCGCAACCGGGGTTTTGCCGAAGTAGCCGAGCACCATTTTGCCGTATCCTTCGGCGATTTTTTCCCACGGACCGAACATGACGTTGTTGAAGGCCTGCTGGAAGTAGAATTGGGAAACCGGCGTGACGGATGTGCCGAAGCCGCCGAGACGAACCACTTCGCCCATCGCTTTGATCACTTCGGGGTAGCGGTTCATGATGCCGTTGTCGCGCATCATCTGTGTGTTGGCGGTCAGTGCGCCGCCGGGCATCGGCGAGAAGGGGATCAGCGGTTCCACTTCTTTGGCTTCCGGCGGCAGGAAGTAGTCCTTCATGCACTCTTTGAAAACCTCTTCGGCCTCGCGCATTTTGTCGATATCGATATTCAGCGAGTACTCCGAACCGCGCAGGGCGTGCCACATGCTGATCACGTCGGGCTGGCAGGTTCCGCCGGAGGCGGGCGCCATGGAACAATCGACCTGATCGGCGCCGGCGTTAATGGCGGCGATGTAGCAGGCGATGCAGGTTCCGGCGGTGTCGTGGGAGTGGAAGACGATTTTTGTGCCGGCCGGAAGCATTTTGCGGGCGCGCTTGATGGTGTCGTAAATGGTGGCGGGGGTGGCGGTGCCGGAGGCATCCTTAAAGCAGACGCTGTTGTAGGGAATGCCTGCGTCGAGAATCTGACGGAGGGTTTTTTCGTAGAAGTCGGCATCGTGGGCGCCTTCGCAGCCGGGCGGCAGGGCCATCATGGTCACAACGACTTCATGTTTCAGGCCGGCATCGTGAATGCACTGTCCGGAATAGATCAGGTTGTTGACATCGTTGAGCGCGTCAAAGTTGCGGATGGTGGTCATGCCGTGTTTTTTGAAGAGCTGAGCGTGGAGCTTAATAATGTCGCTGGATTGCGAATCGAGGGCGACGACATTGACCCCGCGCGCCAGGGTTTGCAGATCGGCGTTTGGACCGGCGGCTGTGCGGAAGGCATCCATGGCATCAAAGGAATTTTCGTTGCAGTAGAAAATGGGAGCCTGAAAACGGGCGCCGCCGCCCGCTTCGAAGTGACTGACCCCGGCGGCTCCGGTGGCCTGAATTGCGGGCAGAAAATCTTTAGTGAATACGCGGGCGCCGTAAACGGACTGGAAGCCGTCGCGAAACGCGGTGATCATGGTTTCGATTTTTTTCATGGTGTGCGGGATCTCCTTTGTTTAAATGATTCAGCGGGTTTTGGATTTGGCGGCGGCAATTGCGATGGCTATACCGGTCAGATCCATGGACGGGGCCGCAGCGGCGGCGGACGGTTCCGGATGGCGTTCGGCGAGTTTGATAAAGAATTTTGCCGATAGATTCATGGTTGAAACCATCAATTGCAGAAAACCGAAAACGGTTACCATTCCGATGATCAGCAGTACAAAACCTTCCGCCATAATTTTTCCTCTGTTTTAGGGTTTAAAAAAATTAGCCCGCTTTGTACGTTAATGGAGTCATCGGTTCCAGTTAAAAAGAGATAAATTTTTCCTATGAAATTCTTCATTCAATGGTATGCGCGGCTTCCTTCCACCAATACCTTTCTCAAGGAACGTGTTGGAATTGAACCGGATCTCCCTTCCGGAACGGTGGCGGCTGCGCACGAACAGGTTCAGGGGCGCGGACGTCACGACCGGGAATGGGTTTCGGCCTGCGGCGAAAATCTGACCTTTTCCCTGTTGTGGCGCGGGGATTGCGAACCGCGCCGTCTGCCGGCGGCATCGATGGCCGTCGCCGTGGCGGTTGCCGATCTGCTGGAAACCGAGGGATTGTCCCCGACGCTGAAATGGCCGAATGATGTGCTGGTGAATGACCGGAAAATCTGCGGGATTCTTTCCGAAGGCGTTTCCGGCGGCATCATTATCGGCATCGGACTGAATGTTAATATGAAGAGGGCGGATTCCATCAATCAGCCGGCCACATCGCTTTGGATTGAAACCCGCGAGCGCCGGGATATCAATGAATTGCTTGTAAAATTGCTGGGAAACATTTCTGTCCGGCTGGGTGAGTGGGAGGCCGGCGGGTTTTCCAAGGTTCGGAAAAGCTGGGAGCCGAAAATTCCAAATATCGGAAAAACCGTTGTTGTGCGTGATGGCGCAGCCTCCCGCAGAGGAATTCTTGCCGGATTCGGCGGGGACGGTGAACTGCTTCTTCGCGAGGAAACCGGACACCTCCGAACTATCTGGGCGGGAGATATTTCTCCGTAACATCCCGAGAAATTCCGTGAAAAAAGTCGAATATCCGGAAATAAAGGGGTACAATCCGCAGATGAAAAAATTTCAATTCGGCAGTATTCGAAAAGCGGCGGTTTCACTGATTCTGCTGCTCGCGACCCCCGTAATTTGTTCCGGAACGGGCGTTTACATCAGTGAATTTGTTGCCGTAAATTCGTCAACGTTGACCAATAAGTTCGGCGCGGCCGAGGATTGGATTGAGATCTACAACAGTACCGCTCAATCCGTTAATCTGACGGGATGGTATTTAACGGACAGTCCGGCCTCTTTAACCAAATGGGCGTTCCCGGCAGTGACACTGCCCGCAAAGGGCTATCTGATTGTCTGGGCATCCGGACGGGATACGGTTTATAACGGTGAGATTCACACCAGCTTTAAACTGGACGGTGACGGGGAATATCTTGCGCTGGTTCGCCCGAATGGAACAACCGTTGAACATGACTATTTCCCCGTTTACCCTGAGCAGAAAAAAGACGTTTCCTACGGTGTTTTTTTTACAGGGATCGGAGATGAGATAACGCTTTCTTCTTCTCATACGAACTGTCAATACCTGGTTCCGACCGCTAACATCGGAACCAACTGGCGTTCAAGAGTCTTTAACGCAAGCGCGTGGTCAAACGGTTCCCTCGGAATAGGTTATGCTAAGGCCGGGAACGATTTCTTGGAATATATTGAAACCAATGTCCAAACATTGATGTCCAACAAAATGGCCTCTATCTATATTCGTATTCCGTTTACGGTGGATGATCCGGCGGGACTTAAACACGTTGAGGTAAAAATGCGCTACGAGGACGGATTCGCCGCCTATCTCAACGGCACGGCCATTGCGTCGGATAATCTCCCCTCCGGTCAGACGGCGACCACACTGGTATGGAATGCCGGAGCCTATTTAGGACGCGATGAAGATGAGGCCGTTGTGATGAGCCAGATTTTTTCCAATTCCACTCCAGTGAATTTTCTTGTTGCCGGAACCAATGTGCTGGCCATTCATGGGCTTAACTATAAAACTACCAGTTCAGATCTGCTGATGCAGGCAGAAATTCTCGGCACGCGGGTCGATCAGCTTGTGATGGTGGGAAACCGCTACTTTGCCGCACCGACGCCGGGCAGTGTGAACAGTGGCGATGCGCTCGGTTTAGTCGCCGATACCAAGTTCAGTGTGGACCGGGGATTCTATGAGGCTCCGTTTGATCTGATAATTTCCACCGCCACTGCGGGGGCCGTTATCCGTTATACACTGGATGGAAGCACCCCGACCGATGTTTCCGGCACGGTCTATACCGGGCCGATCCACATCACCAATACCGCCATCGTCCGTGCCAGGGCAACTCTTCCCGGCTGGCTGGCATCAACCCCGGATACACATACCTATCTTTTTCTGGAAAATGTGATTCGTCAGCCGGCTAAACCTGCCGGCTTCCCGGCAGGTTACAATGAAGATTATGAAATGGATCCGGAGGTCGTGAATTCTCCGGATTACAGCGCGGACTTCCCTGCGGTTCTTTTGCGCATCCCCACCTTATCGCTGGTGACGGATTATAGTAATCTCTTTGGATCTTCTTCGGGGCTGCTTTATAAAACGAACGGGGTAGCTAACGCGGCAAATGAAGGCGTGGCATGGGAGCGGCCTGTTTCCGCCGAGTGGATTTATCCGGATGGTACGGAAGGGTTTCAGGTTAATTGCGGCCTGCGGGCTCAAGGTGCCTACAGCAGGTCGAATTCACCGAAGAATTCATTGCGGCTTCTTTTTAAAAATGTCTATGGGCCGTCCAAGCTCCGTTTTAATCTCTTTCCAGACAGTGAGGTCGATCAGTTCGATACCATTGTACTGCGCGGCGGATATAACACAACATGGCATTACCTTCTGGATCATGACCGCCGTACAAAAGCGCAATACGCGCGCGAAGCGTTTGCGCGGGAACTTCAGTTGGCCATGGGACATCCCTCTCCGCACGGACGATTTGTGCACCTTTACATCAACGGACTCTATTGGGGACTTTATAATACGCATGAGCGTCCGGCGGAAACCTTTGCCTCAGACTATTTCGGCGGAAGCAAGGAGGATTGGGATGTGTACAATGTCCCTGAGGTCGTTGCCGGGAACGGCATCGCCTGGACCAATATGTTCAATATTGCGACGAACATCGGACTTTCCACCCTCGCGAGCTATACAAATTTTCTTCGGTACTGTGATGTCGTTTCACTGGCCGATTACATGATCATCAATCATTATATCGGGAATGATGACTGGGATAACCGGAACGTTTATGCGGCCCGCCGCCGCCGTGCAGGCGAAGGATATAAGTTTTTCTGCTGGGATGCCGAACGCAGTATCTATCATCCGGACACAAACAGAACGCCTATAAACATCAATTTAAGGCCGTCCAAACTTTTTCATCAGGCCCGTACAAACGCCGAGTTCCGGCTGCTGGTCGCGGACCGCCTTCACAGGCATTTATTCAACAACGGGCCCCTGACGACCAATGGCGCGGTGGCGATCTGGAGAAAAATCAGTGATGTGGTTGACGGGGTTGCTGTCGCCGAATCGGCCCGCTGGGGAGATGCCTCGGGCACCCTGTATACCGTAAATGACAACTATCTGCCGGAACAGAACCGGATCATGACGGAGTATTTTCCTGTCCGAAGCGGGATTTTTTTCAATCAGTACAAGAGCCTTGGACTGTATCCCACGCTGGATGCGCCCGAATTCGCCGTTCACGGCGGCACGTTTACCGGCAGCACCAACATCAGCCTCTCCGGGCCGTCCGCCATTTATTACACGCTGGACGGCAGCGATCCCCGGGAATTCGGTACGGGGAATATACGGGGAACCGCTCTGTCCGGCCCGGTCCCGATCACTCACACCACACGGGTGAAAGCCCGCTGCTGGAATGGATCGATGTGGAGTGCATTAACCGAAGCTGACTTTTACGACCTGTCGCCTTCGCCCCTGCGTGTCACGGAAATCATGCACTCGCCCCGTGCGCCCGATGCAGGCGAATCGGCAGTAAATGCCGACCCGTCGGCCTACCGGTTTATTGAACTTTATAACGGAGGCAGCGAGCCGATCGGTCTGGCCGGGATTAAATTTACGGACGGAATACGGTTTGATTTCTCCACCGGCTCCCTGATGACACTGGCTCCGGGAGGGTACGCACTGCTCGTCAGAGACCGCTATGCCTTCCTTGCCCGTTATCCCGGACTGGAATCGCAGATTGCGGGTGAATATCTGGGTGATCTTTCTGGCAGCGGTGAAAAGATAAAAATCGATGGATATGGCATCGGAACGGTCTTTTCATTCTCCTATTCAAATGCTCGCGACTGGCCGCTGCAGGCCGATGGCGCCGGGCATTCCCTTGTTCCGCTCAATGCCGAAACGGTATCCTGCAACCTGCTCAGCTACGGCCGCAACTGGCGGGCCAGCCGGAATGTGGACGGTTCTCCCGGAACAGCCGATCAGGATACCGTTCCGGCACTCTGCCTGAACGAAATCACCGCGCATACCGATCTGAGCAACCCGGCCTATCCGGACTATGACTCCAACGACTGGATCGAGCTGTATAATGCCGGAACCACATCCGTTTCCCTTGGTGATTACTATTTGAGCGACGACCCGTACAATCTGCTCAAGTGGCATATTCCGGCAGGAACGCTGAATCCTCAGGCCTTTATCACCTTCGATGAAATCACCGGGTTCCATTCACCGATCACAAACGGATTCGGAATCGATAAAGCCGGGGAACAGATCCTTTTGTCCTATGCACCTTCCGGCACACCGGTGCGGGTCGTCGATGCCTTCCGCTTCAAAGGACAGGA